>CAYWMY010000240.1:0-4852 GCA_964459405.1 uncultured Steroidobacteraceae bacterium
GATCTCCATGTGCAGCAGGCCCAGGAAGCCGCAGCGGAAGCCGAAGCCCAGCGCCGCCGAGACCTCGGGCTCGAAATGCAGCGCCGAGTCGTTCAGGCGCAGCTTGTGCAGCGCGTCGCGGAACGCGTCATAGTCGTCGGCGTTGACCGGGAACAGCCCGGCGAACACCCGCGGTTTGATGCTCTTGAAACCCGGCAGGGGCTGCGTGCACTGGCGGGACTCCAGCGTGATCGTGTCGCCGACGGGCGCACCCTCGATCTCCTTGATGCCGGCGATGAGCCAGCCGACCTCGCCCGTCGAGAGCTGCTCGCAGTCGACCTTCTTCGGTGTCGATCGACCGAGTCGATCGACCGGCCAGGCGCGGCCGGTCGACATCACACGGATCCTGTCGCCGACCTTCAGCGAGCCGTTCACGACACGGACCAGCGACACGACGCCGACGTAGTTGTCGAACCAGGAGTCGATGATCAGGGCCTGCAGCGGCGCCTCGGGATCGCCCTTCGGCGGCGGGATCGTGTGGACCAGCGCCTCGAGCAGCTCGTCGACATGCAGACCGGTCTTGGCGGAGACACGCACCGCACCCGAGGCGTCGATGCCGATGATCTCCTCGATCTCCTGGATCACGCGATCCGGGTCGGCGCTCGGCAGGTCGATCTTGTTGACGACCGGCAGGACTTCCAGGCCCTGCTCCAGCGCCGTGTAGCAGTTGGCCACACTCTGCGCCTCGACACCCTGAGCGGCATCCACGACCAGCAGCGCGCCCTCGCAGGCCGCCAGTGATCGCGAGACCTCGTAGGAGAAGTCGACGTGCCCCGGGGTGTCGATGAAATTCAGCTGGTAGTCCGCACCGTCCCGGGCCCGGTAGCGCAGCGTGACGCACTGGGCCTTGATCGTGATGCCGCGCTCGCGCTCGAGGTCCATCGAGTCGAGCACCTGTTCCTGCATCTCGCGAGCCTGCAGGCCGCCGCAGATCTGGATGAACCGGTCGGCGAGCGTGGACTTGCCGTGGTCGACGTGCGCGATGATGGAGAAGTTGCGGATGTGCTGCATCAATGGGGCGTGGTCCAGGGCGGGCCACGCCCGGCGAGCGCGCATTATAGGCGTTGACCCGGTCGGCCGCACCGCCGGAACGGATGCCCGGGTGGTGCCCGCTCAGCCCGCCGCGTTGCCGTGACCACGCAGCAGCCGCAGGACCTCGGTCGTGTCGAGGTGCCCATGGCACACGGGCTCGCCGTCGAGCAGCAGTACCGGCACCTTCAGACCATAGCGCCGTTGCAGCGTCGGATCCGCGTCGACGTCGATCACGGTCACGGACTTCGCGAGGGCCGGCGCGGCGACGGCCAGTGTCTCCGCCAGCGCCGCGAGCATCTCCTCGCACAGCGGGCAGTTCTCGCGGCTCACGACCGCGAGCCGGGGCGCCGCCACCACGCTCAGCGACCGGACGGCCTCACCACCGGCTTGAGGCCGATGGCGATGGCCTGGACGGTCGCGGACGGCACCTCGCCAACGGCCGTGACCTGATGGCCCCCGACGGTGGTCGTGAACGAATTCGAGGACCCGAGTCGCCCCTGACGCCGGCCGGCCGGGTGTGCCTGCGGCTCCGGTTCCACGAACACCGACACTGAAGCCAGGCCGTCCGATACGACCAGGTGCGGTATGGGTCCGGCGGACCCCTGGAAACTGTGGTACTGCGCCGCCGCGACTTGGAATCCCGGCGGTGCCGCCGCGATGCGCCAGGGCAGGTGCTCCGAGGCCGGCGCCGGCGCCTGCCTCACCCAGCGGAAGCCGCCCGCATCGACGGCTGGCTCGAACTCGGCGTCGGGAATATCGCCACGGATCTCGAGCGCGTTGAATTCCACACGCTCGATCGCGCGGCCGGACTCGTCGCAGAGTTCGGTCCGCACCGGCAGGTGCGTACGCTCGTCGATCCACAGCCGGTATCCGAAACGGTACTGGTCGCGCGGGCGGACGGCGACGATCCGGGCATTGCCGCCCAGCACCTTGTCGTCGCGACCGACGATCTCCAGGTCGTACCACCGTTCGACATCGGGGCCGAAGTGCGGCAGCGTGCCGAGCAGCGGCTTGGCGCTCTCCCGCCGCTCGATCAACGCGAGCTTGCGATCCGGCAGGTAGCAGACGACCTCGTCACCGTCGCGCACCACCTCGCGCCCGTTTCGCTCGAGCGCCTGCAGCCGTTCGCTGACGCGTCCGTCGCGCACGCGGTGCACGATGCGCAGCCGCTCCTGGTGCCCCGCGGTCGAATGCAGGAATTCACCACTGTAGTTGTGCGTCGCGAGCGCCTGGCTCATCCGGGTCAGCAGCTGGCGGGCCGACTCGTCGGCGAGGGCGGGAGAGATGGCAGCCAGCGCGAGCAGGGCCGCCGCGAACCGTGCACGCACCACGAACCTACTCCGGAATCCGGACGGCTGCGGGAACCGCCGTCCCCTCCGCCGAGACGAGCGAGGACACGAGGCTGCGCCGCACGAGCGGCGTCGTGTAATCAGCGTGCGCCATCACATAGCGGGCCAGCTGTGCATCGCCAGCCTGCACACCGTCGGCGTCGATCGCGGGCGGGGTCGTGTAGCCGCGGGGCAGATCCTCGAGCGCGACCGGTGCGGCCACCGGCGGCGCGAGCACGACCGGCTGCAGCGGGGTCACCGTCGGGATCCGCACCTCGGCCACTGTCGATGCGGCCGGCATCGGCGCCAGACTCGCCGAGAATATCACGGCCACGACCGCCACCGACGCCGCAACCGCCAGCCCTGCCGCGAGCTGCGTCCAGTGGGACCAGCCCTGCGACACCGCCGCGGCCAGCGGCGGCTCGTGCGCCAGCGCGGCACTCACGCGCGCAGCCACGGCGCGGGCAGCGGGAATCTGGCCGTCCGTACGCAGGGCGGCGCCGATCAGCGAATAGCGCGACAACGTCCGGCGGAGTTCCGGATCCCGCTCGAGCCGCTTCAGCAGCAGCTCCGTCTCGCCATCCCGCAGCTCGCCGTCGAGCAACGCCGAAAGCTGTTCCTTCACCGTCTCGGTCATCGTCAGTCCTCGATGCGTCCCAGCCCGCCGTCGAACACCTGTCGCAGGCGGCTGTCGATTGCCTCGCGGGCACGGAAGATGCGCGAGCGCACCGTGCCCACGGGGCAGTCCATCGCCCGGGCGATTTCTTCGTAAGAGAGGCCGTCGAGCTCGCGCAGCACGATCGCTGTACGCAGGTCCTCAGGCAGATCGGCGATCGCGCCGTTGACGGTCTCACGGATTTCGTCCGTGAGCAGCATTGCCTCGGGCGTCGCGGTGTCCTTCATGCGTGCCTGCATGTCGTACTGCTCCGGATCCTGAAGGTCCAGGTCGTATTCCACGGGCCGGCGCGCGGAGGACACCAGACTGTTCTTGGCCGTGTTGATCGCGATGCGGTACAGCCAGGTATAGAAGGCACTGTCGCCGCGGAACGCAGGCAGCGCCCGATAGGCCTTGATGAAGGCCTCCTGCGTGACATCTTCGGCTTCCTGCGCATCGCGCACATACCGTTGAACGAGCTTCAGGACCCGGTGCTGGTACTTGAGCACGAGCGCATCAAAGGCGGACTTGTCGCCTTTCTGGACCCGTCGTACGAGTGCGAGATCGCTGGCGTCAGCCACGATGGGATCCTGAGCCAGCATTGCGCGCGCCATGACCACGGTTTAGTAGACCGGCCGTCTTCGCGAAAGTTCTCGCGATCGGCGGCGAACTGCGCGATGCCGCACACCTCATGCGAAAAACACTGGACACATTCTAACAAAAGAACCCGCGCCGGCCGGTCCGGGCGCGCACCAGCACCTTGAGCCGGCGGAAGTCGACCGGCCCCACGCTGCGGCGTGTCACCAGGACCTCGACGCGGCCCGTGGCCGTGGCGAGGCACAGCAGCACGAGACCCGGCCACATGCGGCTGTGCGGTTCGACCCGCGCGGGCCACCAGCCGCCGGCGTCGCGGCACGCGCAGGACTCCGGATCCATCGCGAGACCTCGGATCCCGCCCCAGACCGCCAACCGGCGCCAGGAGCCCCTGAGCAGCACCAGCGCCGCGAGGCCCAGGGCCGTGGCGGCGTATGGCTCGACGCGGCAGACCCAGGGCAATGCCGCGGCCATCGCGTGCATCGTAACGAGCGCTGTGGCCGGCCCCGGGGTCGGGCGCAGCTCAGCGGCGATCTGCCAGGATCTCATCCACGAGTTCCGCGAGTTCGGTATCGTCCGGCCGCGCGCGGCCCAGGAACCACGATGCGAGATCGGGATCGGGCCGTTCGAGCAGCCGCTCGAACGCCGCGCGGCGCGCGGGTTCCGCCGCCGGATGACGCTCGTCGAGCCAGCGCGTGAGCAGCACGTCGAGTTCCTTCATGCCGCGGCGGCAGCGCCAGCGCAACCTGCCCTTGTCCGACGTCGCGTCGTTCATCGCGTCCTTACTGTGATCAGTCGGTCCCGCCGCCAGGCCGCGGCGAGGGTCGCCGGAACGAGACCATCGTGGCACATGGATGCACCGCGACGAGCTCACTGGGACGTGCTCTTCAGCGTGCCGGGTTCCGGAGAAGCCGATGCCTGAGGCGCAATGGCAGCCATTGCGCGGCACCGCCGGATGCTCCCTGCGATCCGGGTGTCCGCCGGGCGCCGTCGATGGACGGCGCCAACGAGACTCCGTACCCGATCGACGCGGACGCCGTGCAGCGGCTCAGTGCCTCCGCTCGGCGATCAGCTTCTTGATCTCGGCGATCGCCCTGGCCGGGTTCAGGTCCTTCGGGCAGGCCTCCGTGCAGTTCATGATCGTGTGGCAACGATACAGCCGGAACGGATCCTCCAGTGCATCAAGCCGCTCGCCGGTCGCCTC
>CAYWMY010000241.1:0-4828 GCA_964459405.1 uncultured Steroidobacteraceae bacterium
CTCGCGCGCCGTGCGCACGGCGAGCCCGTGCGTACGGGCGGTATCGTCATCACGCGCCAGCGTCCCGGTACGGCGAGCGGTGTGACCTTCGTGACGCTCGAGGACGAGACCGGCCATGTGAACCTGATCGTCTGGCGCCGCGTGGCGGACCGGCAGCGGCGCGTGCTGCTGGGGGCGCGGCTGCTGGGGGTCAGCGGAATTTTGCAGCGCGAAGGAGAAGTGCAGCACGTGATCGTGCAGCAGCTCGAGGACCGGTCGGACTGGCTGGGTGCGCTGGCTGCACGCTCGCGCGATTTCCGCTGACCGGACTGCTGAGATGCGTGCTGCCGGACGGGCTGGCCGTACTGCCCGGATCCCGGTCACGTCGGTACGCCGATATTGAAGGGCCATGCATGCTGCCGGGCGCGCCGGCCGCACCACCCGCAGCGGCGATCGCCGTGCGAACCACCCCCACATGCCACGTGGCCACCATTGAACGCAGCCTGCCCGCCATCCGGCGGACCCGCGCGACCGCCGGGCGCGGCCAGTGTCCCGCGCTCAGGCGCGCTTGCGGTTCCTTGTGCCGTGTCGCGGTGGCGGCGGCTCGTCCTCGTCGCTGCGGATGTCGTAGTCGTTGAAGTCCGACAGCAGATCGTGCGTGTGCTGGTCGTCGAGAAAACGCTCCAGCTTGCGCCAGGCGGGATCGGCCTGGTGACCGCCGCTGCGCCCGCGGCGTTTCTGCCGGTCGAGATCGCGCATCATGCCGTCGATGTCGAGATCCTCCCCGCCATCGATGATGTCGCCGCTCTCGCCGTCCTCGAAGTCCTCTTCAGGCTTCTCGCTCATGGCTTCCTGACCGTGCAAGCCCGCGTTGTCAGATTCCCTGCGTGCGGCCAGCCCGCGCGCGCCACGTTTATAAGTCGGGTCGCGCGCGACTGCAAGGGGGCCGCGGCATGTGGTCAGCGCACGAGCTGATTGAGTTCGAAGATGGGCAGCAGAAGTGCCAGCACGATCACGAAAACGAAACCGCCCATGACCAGAATCATGACGGGACCGAGCACGCCGACCGCGGTGTTGACGATGCCGTCCAGCTCGCGTTCCTGGTTGTCGGCGGCGCGCGAGAGCATGGTCTCGAGTTCCCCGCTGGTCTCGCCGCTGGCGATCAGGTGCACCAGCATCGGCGGGAACAGGCGGCTCGTGCCCAGCGAGCGGGCGATCGGCGCCCCCTCGCGCACGCGTACGGCGGCTTCGGCGACGGCCTCCTTCATGGGCAGGTTGGTCACCACCTCGCCGGCGATGCGCAGCGCCTCGAGTACCGGCACTGCGCTCGAGGTCAGGATGGCGAAGGTGCGCGCGAAGCGCGCCGCGTTCGCACCGCGCACGACACGCCCGATCAACGGCAGCGTGAGCTTGAAACGATCATAGCGGCGGCGTGTTGCCACGTTGCCGAGCGCGCGGCGGAACGCCCAGAACGCCCCTCCGGCGATACCGAACAGCAGCCACCACCAGTTGCGGAACAGCTCCGACAGCGCGATCAGCACGCGCGTCAGCAAGGGCAGCTGCTGCTGGCCCGCTTCGAACACGCGCACCACTTCGGGCACCACATAACCGAGCAGCACCGACACGATCAGCAGCGAGACCACCGCGAGCAGTGCCGGGTAGATCATGGCATTGCGGATCCGGCTCTGCAGCAGCTGGCGCGACTCGGTGTAGTCCGCGAGCCGCTCGAGCACGGGGTCGAGATGGCCTGACTGCTCGCCGGCCGCCACGGTGGCGCGGTACAGCTCGTCGAAGACCTGCGGGAACTCGGCGAGGCCCGACGCCAGCGTGCGACCCTCCAGCACCCGCGAGCGTACGCCGGCCACGATGCTCTGCACGCGGGGCTTCTCGTTCTGCTGCGACACGGCGAGCAGAGACTCCTCGAGCGGCAGGCCCGACTGGACGAGCGTCGCGAGCTGGCGCGTCAGCAGCGCCAGGTCGCCGGACGGGATGCCGCGGCGGAATGAAAAACCGTGGCGTCGCTTTTCCTCGGTCGCGACGACCTCCGCGACGTCGACGGGCAGCAGATTCTGCTCGCGCAGCAGCTGGCGCACGTGACGCGGCGTGTCACCCTCGAGCAGGCCGCGCCGCTCGCGGCCCGCGGTATCCAGTGCCGTGTACTCGTAGGCAGGCATCAGACGCGCCCCGATGCGCACAGGACGACCGGGCATCGGCGCAGCTGGCTGGTCGGGAGCAAAGGTCTCAATCCTCGCGCGTGACGCGCAGCAGTTCCTCGAGCGAGGTGACGCCCGCCAGCACCTTGGCGCGGCCGTCGTCGCGGATCGAGGGCGACTGGGTGCGGGCGTGCCGCTCGAGGTCGTGCTCGCCGGCTCCGTCGTGGATCATGCCGCGCATCGCGTCGTCGATGACCACGAGCTCATAGATGCCCGTGCGCCCGCGATAGCCGCCGCCCGCGTCGCGGCCCGGGTGATACAGCGTCGGCGCCGGCGCATCCGGGTCGATGTTGAGCAGCCGGCGCTCGTAGTCGCCGGCCGTGTAGGCCACTCGCGTCTCGGGGTTCAGCACACGCACCAGGCGCTGCGACAGCACGCCGAGCAGCGTCGAGGACAACAGGAAGGGTTCCACGCCCATGTCGCGCAGCCGTGTCACGGCGCCCACCGCGGTGTTGGTGTGCAGCGTCGACAGCACGAGATGGCCGGTCAGAGAGGCCTGCACGGCGATCTGCGCGGTCTCGACGTCGCGGATCTCGCCGACCATCACCACGTCGGGGTCCTGGCGCAGGATGGCGCGCAGCCCGCGTGCGAAGGTCATCTCGACCTTGGTGTTGACCTGTGTCTGGCCGATGCCGTCGAAGTGGTACTCGATCGGGTCCTCGACGGTCATGATGTTGCGCGTACGATCGTTGATGCGCTCGAGTGCGGCGTACAGCGTCGTGGTCTTGCCCGAGCCCGTGGGACCGGTCACGAGGATGATGCCGTGGGGCTTGTGGATCAGTTCGTCCATCACCGCCTGGGTCGCGGGGTCCATGCCCAGCGAGGCGAGGTCCAGCCGGCCGGCCTGCTTGTCCAGCAGACGCAGCACGACACGCTCGCCGTGGCCGGAAGGAATGGTCGACACGCGCACGTCCACGGCACGGCCGGCGATGCGCAGCGAGATGCGGCCGTCCTGCGGCAGGCGTTTCTCTGCGATGTCGAGCTTCGACATGACCTTGATGCGCGAGACGATCAGCGGTGCCACTGCGCGCCGGGTCTGCACGACCTCGCGCAGCACGCCGTCGACGCGGAAACGCACCACGAGACGGTTCTCGAACGGCTCGATGTGGATGTCGGAGGCGTTTTCCTTGACGGCCTGGGTCAGCACGCCGTTGATGAGCCGGATCACGGGCGCGTCGTCGTCACTCTCCAGCAGATCCGACGGCTCCGGCAGGTCCTCGGCGAGGTGCGCGAGGTCGGTGTCGTCATCGAGCCCCTCGGCGAGCTGACCGGTCTCGCTGTCGCCGGACTCGTACCCCTTGCGCAGCATGTCGTCGAAGTTGTCGGCCGGCGTGCGTTCGATCACGAGCGGCATTCCCACCAGCCGGCGCAGCTCGGCGACCGCCCCGGGTGGTGCACCCTCGCGCACGAGCACATGTGCACGGCCGTCGGTCACCTCGCGCAGCAGCACGCCGTGGCGCCGCGCGAAGGCGAAGCTCGGGCGCTGCCCGCGGGTCGGCAGCTCGCCCGGGCCCGTGCTCATGGCGCCGCGACGCCGTCGGCCGTCGCCACGGCCGGCATCTCCGACGTCACGGCCGGCACCTCCGGTGTCACGTCCGCGGCAGACGGGGGCCCGGCAGCCGCGGGTGAGGGTTCGGCGGGCTGTGCGGCCGGCGTATTGACGGGTGCTGGTGGTGATGGTGCGGGCCCTGAGGTCGCGGGCGTCGGCGGGGCTGGCGCGACCGGCCCTTCGAGCGGAGGCAGCAGCGGCTGGCGCTCACCGGGCAGCAGCTGCACCTTGCCCTTGCGGCGCTTCTGCTGCAGGTCGCGGATGTAGTTGTACTTCGCGTTGGTCTCGATGGCCGCATCGCTGGCGCTCAGCAGCACGCGCGGGCGGATGAACACCAGAAGGTTGGTCTTGGTCTTGCGCGTGCCGCGCGAGCGGAACAATTCGCCGATCAGCGGGATGCTGCCGAGCAGGGGAATGCGCTGCTGGGCTTCCTGCAGCGAGTCGGAGATCAGGCCGCCCAGCACGACCATGCCACCGTCCTCGATCAGCACACGTGTATTGATGGTGCGCTTGTTCGTGATGAGGTCGACCGCACCCGAGGAACTCGCGGCGAGGCTCGACGCCTCCTGCTCGATCTTCATGAGGATCGTGTTGTCATCCGTGATCTGCGGCGTGATCTTCAGGATCGTGCCGACTTCCTCGCGCTGGATGGTCTGGAAGGGGTTCACCGAGCCGTCGTTGTTGCCGCCCGTGTTGGTGTAGGAACCGGTCACGAACGGCACTTCCTGCGCGACCTTGATCTGTGCCTCTTCGTTGTCGAGCGTCAGCACCGAGGGCATCGCGACGACGTTCGTCAGCCCGTCGCCGCGCAGCGCCTTCAGGATGGCGACGAAGTTCGTGCCATTCTCGGTGAAACGACCGCCGCCGATCGCGGAGCCGAATGGCAGTTCGGTCGACTCGATGCCCTCGGTCAGGGCCTTGGCGACGTCGGTCAGCGTGACCGGGTTGGTGCTGCCCGAGCTCAGCGGGTTGAACAGGCCGACGATGTTGCTGTCCTTCGAGCCGTCGATCGCCCAGTTGACGCCGAGTTCGGATGTCTTGTCGGCCGAGACCTCGACGATCAGCGCCTCGACCAGCACCTGTGCGC
>CAYWMY010000242.1:0-4820 GCA_964459405.1 uncultured Steroidobacteraceae bacterium
GACTCGGCGTCCACGCGGAAGCCGTGATCGGGCGGGATCTCGACCGGCCGGCGCTCCGTCGGCGGCAGCGGCGTCGCTGCGTCGAGTGCGAACGTCAGAACCCGGCGTGCCTGCGTCGCGGGATTCAGCTGGAACCGTTCGAGCAATGGCCCGAGGTACGAGCCGCTGGTGCCCATGCCCGTCAGCACGGTTACGTACTGGCGACCGCCGACCGCATAAGAGATCGGCGGGGCGAGTACCGGCGACTTGGCGTCGAACGACCACAGGAGTTCACCCGTCGAGGCTGAATACGCATTGAAGGTGCCGTCGATGTGGCCCTGGAAGACGAGCCCACCGGCCGTCGCCAGCACACCGCCATTCCAGTAGCCGGGTGTCGGCACGCTCCAGCGCGCGGTCTGCGTCACGGGATCCCAGGCGACCAGTGAGCTCTCACCCTTCGCGTCAAGCGGGAATGCCGCGTTGGCACCGACGTCGAGCAGGTTGTCCGGCGCACGACGCCAGTTCTCGCGCACGATTCCCCGGTCGTGGAACTCGGTCCACAGGTCGATCGCCGGGATGTACACGAGATTCGTGACCGGGCTGAACGCCATCGGCAGCCAGGTGTGCGCGCCCATCGGGCTCGGCGCCATCCTGAAGGTCTCGCCGTTCTCGTAGCGCGCGCCCGGTGTCTCGACCGGACGACCGGTGGCGGGATCGATCTCCTTCGCCCAGGTTACGCGCACGTAGGGCTTCGCCGAGATGAACCTGCCGTCGCGGCGATCGAGCACGTACAGGAAGCCGTTCTTCGGCGCGGTCATCAGCACCGGCCGCCGCTCGCCGCCGATGTCCAGCGTGGCGAGCTGCATGTCCATGTTCGCGTTGAAGTCCCAGCTCTCGCCGGGATTCGTCTGGTAGTGCCACCTGTAGGCACCGGTATCGGCATCGAGCGCCACGATCGAACTGAGGAACAGGTTGTCGCCCCGGCCCTGGCTGCGGATCTTGTGATTCCACGGCGCGCCGTTGCCGGTGCCGATGTAGACCTGGTTGAACTGCTCGTCGTAGGTGATCGCGTTCCAGACCGTGCCGCCACCGCCGTACTTCCACCACTCGCCGGACCACGTCTTCGCGGCCATCGCCTGCGCAGCGTCCTCGAAGCCCTTCGCGGGATCGCCGGGCACCGTGTAGAAGCGCCACAGCTGCCTGCCGGTCTCGGCGTCGTAGGCGGTGACGTAGCCGCGCACGTCGGAGGCATCTGCACCGCCGTGTCCGATGATGATCTTGCCGGCGAAGGCCCGCGGCGGACCGCTGACGAACCGCAGGTCGCCGTCCTCGAGCGTCATGACGCTCCACGCCGGCTTGCCGCTCCTCGTGTCGATTGCGATCAGCCGGCCGTCCTGCGTGCCGGTGTAGACCTTGTCGTTCCACCAGGCAAGCCCGCGGCTGCCCCAGCCCTGGCGCAGCCGTCGTCCCGCCGCCTCGGCGGCCTTCGGGTCGTACACCCACTTCAAGCGACCGGTCGTCGCGTCGATCGCGTGCACCAGGCTGTAGGCCAGCGCGACGTAGATCGTGCCGTCGACCTCGAGCGCGCCCGTGACACTGTTTCCACGCGGCAGATCGAAGGTCCACGCGAGACCGAGACGCCTCACCGTGTTGCCGCTGATCTGCCGCAGCGGGCTGAAATGCTGCTCACCATAGGTGCGCCCGAAGGCCGCCCAGTCGCCAGTGTCTGCGCCGTCCGAAAGCTTTGGGTGATGTGCCGGCGCCGCGATGGCGGCAGCGCAGTTGACTGACAGCACGATCGCTGCCGCGAAGACATGCCAGCCCGTTCTCCGACGGGCGGCGAAAGTGTGCCGCATGCACCCCCCGTTTGCCGGCCGCCTTCCTTGACGGTAACGACCGGCGTCACCGATCGCTACACCACGCGGACTAGGCAATCACACCTCCGCGATACCTGTCAATGTCTTTATATAACTCCGCTTGTGGAGACTGTTGCGTGGCCAGACACTCCAGGTCGAACCCGATTGCCGGGCCTCGAACATCGTGAAGACAATGACCCGGTGAAGGAGCGCGCGGCGCCCGCCCGGTCGATCGTGCTCAGGACTGACCGCAGGTGGCTGATGGCGCGCAACGGCTTCCGATCGCCCGCCGGAGTACGCCGCGCGTTCTGCGGAAACGGCCAGGCACTGGCACCCTGTTGACGCGCGTGTCCATCAACCTGCTGTCCACACGAATCCTCGCGACCGCCTGACCTGGGCGTCACTCCGGGTCTTGCCGGATCAGCGGGACAGGATTCCATCAGAAGTCGAAATCGACGAGCAGCCTGGCGGCCACGCGTGCGGACTGGCCCACTTCGACACCGGCCCGGCGGGCGGGCTCATTGGCTGCACTGACCGTGCCGTCTTCATATGTGCTGCGACCGTCACCCATGCGAGCGCTGCGCGCATCCACGGTGGCCCCCGGGATGCCCTCCTTGCCGGCCTCGTACATCCCGACGATTCCCGAGCGCTCACGTCCCATGCCACCATCCGAGCACACGAACGCGTACGGCCGGATCTTCAGCAGGTAGGGCAGTGCGGACCGCCCGGTGTGTCCGGCCGTCACGAGCACATTCGCCGAATCGATGTCAGCACGGCCAAATGCGATCGAGTCGAGACAGACGATCGCTCGACCGCGACTGTTGCGGTAGACCTCGACCCGGTTGGTGATCTCCTCGGCATCCGGCGCGCCCGGATCTCTCTCGAGCATCGCCCACGCGGCATCCCGCACGGACATTCCCGGCATGACGCCGCAATCGTGCGCCGGGCGGTTGGCGTAGCTGATGATGCCCCGATGGAACAGGTCAACGCCGTCGCCGAGCAGCACCGTGTCCACATCGGCAACGGCAGCCGGAACATTCAGAGCCTCGAGGTACCACAATCCGGCTATCGCCGCACCCGCAGGGCCGACGCCGCAGTCGACCCCGATCGCACCCCTCGGACGGTGGCGGCCAATGAAGCGCGCGGGCAGCACCCCGCAGTACGATGCGTTGACGACGACATCGGCGCCACGGTTCTCCGGTGCGACGTGGTACGCCGAGTCCATCGCCATGATGCGGCCGCGGGGACTTCTCCCGACTTCAATCTGCAGCACGACACCTGCCGTCCCGGTTACAGCGATGTTCAGGCATCGAGGTAGCTGCCACTGAGCAGCACCTGTTTCAGGTCCGTGAATTCCAGGAGTCCCTCGGCACCACACTCGCGACCCCAACCCGACTGTTTCACGCCACCAAAGGGCTCCGTCAGTGATATCCCTGCGAGGTTGAGTGCGACGCCTCCCGAGCGCAGCCGGCGCGCCAGCGACAAGGCGAGCTGCGCATCGTCCGCGTATACAGAGGCCGCCAGCCCGTACCTGCTGTCGTTCGCCTGGCGAACGGCGTCATCGAGGTCGCGATACGCAATCAGCACCGTGACCGGCCCGAAAATCTCCTCCTGCGCCACGAACATCCTGTTGTCGACGTCGCGGAGCAGCGTCGGCTCGTAATACCAGCCGCGGTCCAGGTGTGGCGGACGCCGACCACCCGCGACGATCTTCGCACCCTCGGCGAGCGCACTGGCCACGGCCTTCTCCGAACGCGCCCGCGCACGCTCCACGGCCAGCGGACCGCGATCGTTGGCGGGATCCCACGGAACACCCACCTTCAAAGATCGGTAGGCCGCACCGAGCACGTCCGCAACCTCCTCGTAGCGGCGCTCCGACACGAGAATCCGCGACAGGGATACACAGACCTGCCCCTGAAATCCAGTCGCACCCGGAACGAGCGTCGGCAGAACCTTCTCCAGCGGAATGTCATCGGCGATGATCGCCGGCGACTTGCCCCCGAGCTCGAGAGCCGTGCGCGCGAGCCGTCCTGCGCACCGACGAACCACGTCGACCGCGATCGCAGTGCCGCCGGTAAGCGCGACCATGTCGATGCCCGGATGTTCGACCAGATGCTGCGTGACAGCCGTGTCGGCCGCGAGCACACTGAGAACACCGGGCGGCAGATCTGCGGCTTCGATGGCTTCCGCCACGATGCGGGTGGTGAGCGGGGACTCCGGTGCCGGCTTGATGACTACAGCACAGCCGGCCAGGAGCGCCGGAATCACCTTCATGCCCATCAACACGATCGGGCCGTTGTACGTCAGCACGGCGAGCACGACGCCGACCGGATCGCGCAACAACAGGACATCACCGGATCTGCCGGACCGGCGCTCTTCGAACTTCAGCGTCGGCGCGATGTCGATGGCATTTCGCCAGATCATCGGGCCAGCGCCACTGTTGATCATTTCGCCATGCGCGAGCGGCGCACCAGCCTCGAGCATCCACGCAATATTCATGCGGTGGAGCCGTCTTTCCAGCTCGTCCGCGAGGCGGGCGCATGCGCGTGCACGGTCCACCACCGACATCCTCGGCCACGGCCCCGAATCGAACGCGTCTCGCGCGGCACGAACAGCAGCGTCTGCGTCGGCATACGACGGCATTGCCACTTCGGCAACAACCTGCTCGTTGGCCGGGCAGATCACGCTGGCCCGGGCGGCTGAAGCGGGCTCGCACCAGCGACCGCCGATGAACAACTGGTCGAGGCCCGGAACATCCGGGAGCATGGGTTGCACGTGCATGATCATCGTCCCCTTTGAATCCATCTTTGTTCGACTGCGCTCCGTCCTGACCACGATCCGCTTCGATGCGTCGACCACGGCCCGCACCCGGCCGTCCCGGGGGAACCCCGGCGCTCGACTCTATGACCCTGCGGGCAGCGATAACGACACCCCGGCATCACCGTCGTCATGGCGCAAGGTGGTCAACGGCTTGCCGGCAAGGCG
>CAYWMY010000243.1:0-4736 GCA_964459405.1 uncultured Steroidobacteraceae bacterium
GCGGCTGGATCATCAACATCTCTTCCATCTCCAAGGCCGGCAACATGGGCCATACGAACTATTCGGCAACCAAGGCCGGCGTCGACGCCATGGCGGTCGTGTGGGCGAAGGAACTCGCACGCTACGGCATCCGCGCCGCGTCCATCGCGCCGGGATTCAGCGCAACCGACATCCTCACGGCGATGCGTCCGGAGGTGCTCGAGAAAGTCATGGCGCCCGTGCCGCTCAAGCGCCTGGGCCAACCCGCGGAGATTGCGCATGCGGCAGCGTTCATCGTGCAGAACGACTTCTTCACCGGCCGCTGCATCGATCTCGACGGCGGCCTGCGGCTCTAGGCGCGCGCCCGCCACCGTGCGGTACCTGCTGCCCGCCCTGCTGCTGATGCTGGCGACGCTGTCTCCGGGCAGCGCCGCCACAGCGGCGGGTGCCGCGCCGCGCCTGAAGGTCGCGGTGCAGTACTACCGGCTGCCCAACGGCCTGCGGGTCGTGCTGTCACCGGAACGCTCGGCGCCGACCGTCACCGTCGGTGTGTTCTATCGCATCGGCTTCCGCAACGAGCCCCGTGGCCGCACGGGCTTCGCGCACCTGTTCGAGCACATGATGTTCCAGGGCTCCGCCAACCTCGGCAAGCTGGAGTTCATGCGCCTCGTGCAGGGCAACGGTGGCGTGCTCAACGGCTCGACGCTGTACGACTACACGAACTACTACGAGGTCGTGCCTGCGCACACGCTGGAGACCGTGCTGTGGGCCGAGGCCGACCGCATGCGGGGACTCGCGGTCACGCAGGAGAACCTCGACAACCAGCGCAGCGTGGTGCAGAACGAGATCGCGGGCAAGGTCACCAATCAGCCGTACGGCGGTTTCCCGCTGGTGCCGATGGCGGCCACCGCCAATCGCAACTGGCACAACGCGCACAATTTCTGGGGTGAGCCCGAGGACCTGCGTGCCGCGTCACTCGCCGACGTGCAGGCGTTCTTCGATGCGTACTACGCACCCGGAAATGCCGTGCTGGTGGTCATCGGCGACTTCGACGACGCGCAGGCGCGTGCCTGGATCGAGCGCCATTTCGGCAGTATCGCCGGGCGTCCCACGCCCGCCCTGCCCGACGTCTCCGAGCCGCGCCAGACGGCCGAACGCCATCACCGCTACACCGACCGGCTGGCGCCGCGGCCGGCGCTCGCCGTCGGCTGGCACGCACCGCCACGCGGCACGCGCGAACACCTGGCGATGACGCTGCTGGACGAGTTGCTGGTGCAGGGCCGCGACAGCCTGCTGTCGCAGCGGCTCGTCAACGAACGCGGCTTCACGAGCGCTGTGGGCGGCGGCATCAACCTGATGGGGACGCCCTTCGAGTACAACGGACCCATGCAGTGGCTCGTGTACCTGATCCACGACGCGGCGACGCCGCCAGCCGCGATCCTCGCCGAGATCGACGCCGTCGTGATGCGGGTGCAGCAGCAGGGGGTGTCCGCCGCAGACCTGGATCGTGCGCGTACGAAGCTGCGCTCGGGGCTCTATTCCATCATCGGCTCGAGCACGCGCTTCGGACTCGCCAACCTGCTCGCATCCTTTGCGCTGTTCGACGACGACCCCGCACGCATCAACCGCCTGGAGCGTGAATTCGAGACCATCACGCCCAGGCTCGTACGCCGCGTCGCACGCGAATACCTGCGCCGCACGAACCGCACCGTCGTGGAACTCGAAGCGGGTGGCGCAGCCGACACCGAAGCTGCGGAGAAGACACCGTGATTCCAGTGCTGCGCGGCATCCTGTTCTGCGGAGCGCTCGTGCTCGCGGCCACGGCGTCAGCCGCCGAAGCGCCGCCCGTGCCGGGCAAGCCGCGTGATTTCGTGCTGCCACCGACGCAGGTGCTCGAGCTCGACAACGGGCTCGAGGCCACACTGATCGACTATGGCATCGTGCCGCAGGTGACCCTGGTTGCCGTCGTCGCCGCAGGAAACGCGGACGAAGGGAGGCAGACCTGGCTCGCCGACCTGGTGGGTGACGCGCTCGAGCTCGGTGCCGGCAACCGCGACGCCGCCACTTTCTCGCGCGCCACGGCGGACCTCGGTGGCGAGCTCAACGTCAGCGTCGGTGCCGACCAGACCGTGCTGTCGCTGACCGTGCTGGGCGAACACGCGGTGGCCGCCGTGGCACTGCTCGCCGACGTGCTGCAGCGACCACAGCTGCCGCCGGGCGAGCTACCCCGCCTCAAGACGGACCGCATGCGCCTGCTGTCCATCGCGCAGAGCGATCCGGAGTCGCTCGCCGACGCGGCCTTCCACGAGGCGCTCTACGGCGACCACCCGTATGGCCGCGTGCTGCCGACGGCGGCGCAGCTCGAGGCCTGTACGGCGGCTGACGTGCAGCGTTTCTTCGCGCGCCACTTCGGCGCCGCGCGGACCCGTCTGTACGTGGCGGGGCGCTTCGACCAGGACGCGGTCCGCACGGCGATCCGTGCCGCCTTCGCGGACTGGGCCCCCGGCGTGGCACCCGAGCGGCCGCGCCTGCCCGATGCCCCGGCCCCGGTGCTCCGCCGCATCCCGTTCCCCGGCGCGCCACAGTCGGTGCTGCGCCTCGGCATGCGGGTTCCGGGGCCCCGCGATGCGGACTTCCTGCCCTTCACGGTCGCCAACGCGCTGCTGGGCGGCGGGCTGCCCTC
This sequence comes from uncultured Steroidobacteraceae bacterium, assembly GCA_964459405.1. Classification (GTDB taxonomy): domain Bacteria; phylum Pseudomonadota; class Gammaproteobacteria; order Steroidobacterales; family Steroidobacteraceae; genus CAYWMY01. The sequence continues at coordinate 2,663 of CAYWMY010000243.1, forward strand.
TCGCATCACGAGCAACCTGCGGGAACGGCACGGCTACGCCTACTCGCCGTCGACCACCGCCGTACCGCAGCTCGAGGGCAGTCACTGGCTGCTCGATGCCGAGGTCACGACCGCACACACGGCCGATGCGCTGCGTGAGGCGCTCGCCGAGATCCGCCGCCTGCAGGACGAACCGCCCGGCGCCGACGAACTCGATGGCATCAAGAACTACCGCGTCGGACTGTTCGTGATCCGCAATTCCACGCCCCAGGGTCTGATCGGACAGCTCGCGTTCCGCGACCTGCACGGCCTGCCCGACGACTACCTGACGACGCAGGTCGCGCGCATCCGCGCCGTAGACCCGGCACAGGTGTCGGAGGTGCTCAAGCGCTGGCTGGATCCGCGACGCATGTCGCTGGTGGTGGTCGGCGACCCCGCAAGCGTGGACAATCAGGTCACCGCGCTGCCGGGGGGATCGGCGGGCACGACAGTTCAGTGATTGGCGACGCGGGTCCCGCGCATGCGGTACCGCCAGCGCCGGAGGGAGCAGCATGTCGGATCGTGATGTGATGGAGTATGACGTGATCGTGGTCGGCGCAGGCCCGGCGGGTCTCGCGAGCGCGATCCGTCTGAAGCAGCTGAAGCCGGATCTGAACGTCGGCGTACTGGAGAAAGGTGCGGCGGTCGGGGCGCATGCGCTGTCGGGCTGTGTGCTCGAGCCCGATCCGCTGGATGCGCTGACGCCGGAGTGGCGCAACGAACCACCGGGCATCTGTGTGCCGGCCAAACGCGACGAGTTCCTGCTGCTCACGCGCACGCGCGCGTGGAAGCTGCCCACACCGCCGTCGATGCACAACGAAGGCAACTTCATCATCTCGCTGGGCCTGCTGATGCCGTGGCTCGCGGCGAAGGCGGAGTCGCTCGGCGTCGACGTGTTCCCGGGATTCGCAGCCTCCGCGCCGCTCATCGGCGACGATGGCCGCGTCATCGGCGTGCGTCTCGGCGACATGGGTCTGGATCACGAAGGCAATCCCGGGCCGAACTTCACGCCCGGCGCGGACATCCACGCCGGCGTCACGATCGTCGCCGAGGGCTGTCGCGGCAGCATCGCCAAGCAGTTGATCGCCCGCTTCAAGCTCGACGAGGGGCGCTCGCCGCCGACCTTCGGGCTCGGCTTCAAGGAGCTCTGGCAGCTGCCCGAGGGGCGCGTCGAGCCCGGCCTGATCCAGCACACCATCGGCTGGCCGGTCGACTCACGAACCTATGGCGGCAGCTTCCTGTATCACCTGGACCAGAACCGTGTGTACGTGGGCTACGTGATCGGCCTCGATTACCACGATCCGCGCTTCAAGCCCTTCGAAGCGTTCCAGCAGTTCAAGCATCACCCGCGCATCCGCCCGCTGCTGGAAGGTGGTGAGATCCTCGCCTACGGCGCGCGCACGATCGCTGCCGGCGGCTGGCAGTCGCAGCCGAAGCTCGACATGCCGGGGGCCGTGCTGGTCGGCGACGCGGCCGGCACGCTCAACGTGCCGAAGATCAAGGGCGTCCACCAGGCGATCCGCTGCGGCATGCTGATCGCCGAGCACATCGCCGCGACGGGCAGCACCGACGGCTTCGACGCGCGCTGGCGTTCTTCGCCGGGTGGTGAGGAACTCCGCAAGGTCCGCAACTTCAAGCCCGGCTTCCACCGCGGCCTGTGGTGGGGGCTCATGAACGGGGCGCTCGAGACCGTGACCGGCGGCCGCACACCCTGGACGCTCGCCAACCACGTGAACCACACCGCGCTCGGCAAACTCGGGGAGACCGCCTCGCCGGACCGCGGCTGGGTCGAGCGGACGATGCCGCCACGCGACCGGCTGGCCGCGGTGTTCCATGCCTCGACCACGCACGACGAGAGCCAGCCCGTGCACCTGAAGGTCGCGGACACCACCATCTGTGCCACGCGCTGCGTGCAGGAGTTCGGCAACCCGTGCCAGAACTTCTGCCCGGCGAACGTCTATGAGATGGTGGACGACGGCGCCGGCGGCAAGCGGCTGCAGATCAACGCGGCCAACTGCGTGCACTGCAAGGTCTGCGACATCAAGGATCCCTACGG
>CAYWMY010000244.1:0-4725 GCA_964459405.1 uncultured Steroidobacteraceae bacterium
TGGTGCACGAGGACCACGGCGTCGGTCGCTACCTGGGCCTGAAGGCCATGGACGTCGAGGGCCACGCCGCGGAGTTCCTGGTCATCGCCTACGAGGGCGGCGACAAGCTCTACGTGCCGGTCCTGACCCTCGAGCGCGTCGTGCGCTACACCGGGGGGCCGCCCGAAGCCGCGCCGCTGCACCGCTTGGGGGGCGATCAGTGGGCGAAGGCACGCCGGCGCGCCGCCGAGCGCGTGCGCGACGTCGCCGCGGAGCTGCTCGACCTCTACGCGCGCCGCGCCGCGCGCGAAGGCATGGCACTCGAGCTGCGCGATGCCGAATACGAGGCCTTTGCCGCGCAGTTCCCGTTCGAGGAGACCGCCGACCAGGCGGACGCGATCCGCGCCGTGCTCGCCGACCTGCGTTCCGGCAAGCCCATGGACCGCGTGGTCTGCGGCGACGTGGGCTTCGGCAAGACCGAGGTCGCGCTGCGCGCGGCCTTCGCGGCCGTGCAGGGCGGCCGGCAGGTCGCGCTGCTGGTGCCGACCACGCTGCTCGCGCAACAGCACTACCAGACCTTCGCCGATCGGCTCGCCGACTGGCCGGTGCGCGTCGAGAGTCTGTCGCGTTTCCGCAGCGCGAAGGAGCAGGCCGCGATCCTCGATGCGCTGGCGAAGGGCACCATCGACATCATCGTCGGCACGCACCGCCTGCTGCAGAAGGACGTGCGGTTCCACGGGCTCGGACTCGTGATCATCGACGAGGAACACCGCTTCGGCGTACGTGACAAGGAACGGCTCAAGTCGCTGCGCGCCAACGTCGACGTGCTGACGCTGACCGCGACGCCGATCCCGCGCACGCTGAACATGGCCATGGGCGGGCTCCGCGACCTGTCGCTGATCACGACGCCGCCCGCGGAACGCGTCGCGGTCGCGACCTTCGTGACCGAGTGGAACGACAGCCTGCTGCGCGAGGCCTGCCTGCGCGAGCTGCGCCGCGGTGGCCAGGTGTACTTCGTGCACAACGTCGTCGAGACCATCGAGAAGGCCGCGGCGCGTCTCGCCGCGCTGGTGCCGGAGGCGCGCATCCGCATCGGCCACGGCCAGATGCGCGAACGCGAGCTCGAGCAGCTCATGCTCGACTTCTATCACCGACGCTTCGACGTGCTGGTGTGCACGACCATCATCGAGAGCGGCATCGACGTGCCCACCGCCAACACCATCATCATCGACCGCGCGGACCGCTTCGGACTCGCGCAGCTGCACCAGCTGCGCGGCCGGGTCGGCCGTTCGCACCACCGCGCGTTCGCATACCTGGTCACGCCGCCGCTGGCTGCCCTCAATGCGGATGCGGTCAAGCGGCTCGAGGCCATCGAGTCGCTCGGGGACCTGGGCGCCGGATTCATGCTGGCCACGCACGATCTCGAGATCCGCGGCGCCGGCGAGCTGCTCGGTGACGAGCAGACCGGACAGATCCACGAGGTCGGCATGAGCCTGTACCTCGAACTGCTGGACCGCGCCGTGAAGTCGCTGCGCGCGGGCCGGGAGCCGGATCCCGAGGCGCCCTTCGACCGGGGCACCGAGGTGGACCTGCACCTGCCCGCACTGCTGCCGGAGGATTACATCGCCGACGTGCACCAGCGTCTGAAGCTGTACCGGCGCATCGCGAGCGCGGCGGACCACACGGTCCTCGACGACCTGCAGGTCGAGCTCGTCGACCGTTTCGGGCCGCTGCCAGCGCCCGCGCGCACGCTGTTCGCAGCGAGCGCTCTTAAACTGCGCGCCGCGGCGCTCGGCATCGAGCGGCTCGACGTGGGTCCGGCGGCCGGCTTGGTGCAGTTCGCGGCCGAGAGCCGCGTCGACCCGGCGCGGCTCATCAGGCTCGTGCAGCGCGACCGGTGCTACCGGCTCGATGGCGGCCAGAAGCTGCGTTTCACGATCCCTGCGGCGGACGAGCCGGCACGGCTCAAGGTCGCGGGCACCGTACTGGATGCCTTGACCTGACCGGCCGCGGTATCAAGGCCCGCGCGGCGCGGCGAAGGTCGTTCAGCAGGGCCGTGGCGCAGTCGCCGGCCCGCGAGTGGCGAGCCATGATGTCCGCCTGCTGAAAGCCCCGCTACGGTGCGAGATGAGTGCTGGTCCCGGCCGTGGACTCGGTGGACGCCAGCGGCATCGCACGCATCTGATCGCCGCCCTCGCTCCGGGCAGTCCGCAGCGCCGCCTCGGCCGCCTCGATCAGCGCCTGTTCGCCTCCCTGCCTCCCGGGCACGCCCCAGCCGACGCCCACGCTGACCGTCAGGTAGCGACCCGTCGCCGAACGCGGATGGTGGATGCGCAGCTCGCGTATGCGCGCGAGCAGTGTCGCCGCGTGCGCCGATGCCTGCTCCAGCGTCATCGCCGACGCGAAGGCGAGGAATCGCCCCTGCTCCCAGTGCGCGAGACAGTCGCTCGCACGCCGGAACGCAGCCGCCAGCGTGCGGGCCACGCGGCGCTCGCAGGCGTCCGCGCCGCTGCGGCCGAAGGTCTCGGCGTAGCGCTCCAGCGAGTCGATCTGCACCAGGAACAGCGTGAGCGGGCGTGCCTCGCGACCCGCCGCGGAACAGTCACGCACCAGCATCTGTTCGCACCACATGCGCGTCGCGAGTCCGGTCAGCACGTCGACGCGCTGGATCACCTCGGCAGCCGCCGTCTCCGCGCGGCCCGCCGTCCTCGCGCCGGCCTCGCGGTGTACGACGAGCGCGTGGCCTGCGAGCGCGCCCTGCGCCACAGGCCGCAGCTGCGCGTCGTGCCAGAAGCTGGTGCCATCGGCGCGCCGGTCGCGGAACAGCACCCGCACCTCGCGACACTGCTCGAGGGCATCCGCGAGCTGTGTTCGTGCGGTGGCCTCCACGCCCTCCGCGAACAGTCGCGACGGCGCCCCCGTGAGCTGCGCGCGCTCGACACCGGCCAGACGCGCAGCGGCATCGTTGACGTACAAGACCCGGCGGCCCGGAGCCGCCTCGATCAGGCTCACGCCATCGGGCAGGGCATTCAGCAGTCCTTCCAGCATTTCCAGTGAGAGTGGCATGTCAGGCGTCCAGTTGCAGCGGTGGGCGTTCGAACAGGACGGCGGCTGCGGCGCTGGCGCGCTGCCAGCGTGCGTCCGCCTGCAGTACGGCGCGCGACGGTGCCGGGCGCCCATGCAGGCGCACGAGCCGCATCGCGCTGACGGGCTCCACGGGTGTGCTCAGGCGGCCAATGAGCCGCGCCACCTGCGTGCGGTCGTTGCACACGGGCAGCACGTCGCAGCCAGCGGCCAGCGCGAGCCCCGCGCGTTCCTCGATCCTGCCGCAGGCGGCGGCACCCGCCATGCTGAGATCATCGGCGAACACCGCGCCGTCGAATCCGAGTTCGCCACGGAGAATGCCGCGGATCCAGCGTGGCGACAGGCTCGCAGGCAGCGCATCGACCTCCGGGTACACGACGTGCGCGACCATGACCGCCGGCAGCGAGTTCGCGATCAGCACGCGGTAGGGCGCGAGATCACCATCCAGGTCGGCGAGCAGCCGGCGATCCACGGGCAGTGCCACGTGCGAATCCGCGACCACGGCGCCATGCCCGGGGAAATGCTTGGCCACCGCGGCCATGCCGGCGTCGCGCATGCCGTGCATGTAGGCCACCGCCAGCTCACCGACCCGTGCCGGATCACCGTGCAGCGCACGGTCGCCGATGATCTTACTCACACCGTGGTCGAGATCGACGCAGGGGGCGAACGACAGATCGATGCCGACGGCGCGCAGCTCGGCAGCCATGAGCCAGCCCAGCTGCCGGGCGAGTTCGAGTGCGCCGCGGTGATCGAGATCGGCCTGCCGGCCGATGAGCCGCAGCGCGGGCAGGCGCGTGAAGCCCTCGCGGAAGCGCTGCACGCGGCCGCCCTCGTGATCGACCGCGACGATCAGCGGTGGCTGACGCAGTCCGTGGATATCCGCCACCAGCGCGGCGAGCTGCGCAGGATCGGCGTAGTTGCGCGTGAACAGGATGACGCTTCCGACCAGCGGATGCCGCAGCAGCTCGCGGTCCTCGGCGCCGAGCTGCAGTCCGGCGATGTCGACCATCAAGGGCCCCAGCGTCACGACCTCCGCCCCCCCTCTTGTCATGCTGCAGCGCAGCCGGCGCCGCCGCGGCCGCCGCGCTCGAACACGGCAATGGACTCGATATGCGCCGTGTGCGGAAACAGGTCCATGACCCCGGCTGCGGCGAGCCTGAAGCCGTGCTCCTGCACGAGGATACCGGCGTCCCGCGCCAGGCTGCCAGGATGACAGGACACGTATACGACACGCGTGGCACCCGATACCGCGACGAGCGGCAGGATTTCGCGCGCCCCCGCGCGTGGCGGGTCCAGCAGGATCCTGTCATAACGACCGCGCGCCCAGACAGCCCCGCTGTCGGGCTCGAACAGGTTGTCTGTGAAGAACAGCGCGTTGTCGATGCCGTTCGACAGCGCATTCGCGCGCGCGCGCGCGACCAGTCCGGGCTCGCCCTCGACCCCCGTGACGCTGGCCGCGCGCCGCGCCAGCGCCAGCGTGAAATTGCCGAGCCCGCAGAAGAGGTCCAGCACCCGATCGCCGGGCCCGGGCGCCAGCAGCTCGACGGCACGGGCGACCATGCGCTCGTTGAGCGCCGCGTTGATCTGTACGAAGTCGGTGGGCAGGAAGCCCAGCCTGAGGCCGAACTCGGGCAGCCGGTAGCTGAGACCGGCGCCCGGGGG
>CAYWMY010000245.1:0-4716 GCA_964459405.1 uncultured Steroidobacteraceae bacterium
CGATCAACAGCAGCGCGGCGATCAGCACCAGCAGGCGCTGGCTCAGCGAAAATTCGGTCAGGCGCGCGAACATGCGGTCACTCTTCGACAGCGCCGAGACCCAGCCAGGCACCCTTGAGCGAGGCAATGCCCTTGACGGCGATACGTGCCGAAGCGTCGACGGGCACGGTGATGCGCGATGACTGCGCCGATTCCTCCAGTACCTGCACAGCCACCGGCCGGAATCCACGACGCTCCTCGACGAACACCCAGGTGCGAGACAGGTAGCGCGTCAGTGCCGTCGTCGGCACGCGCCAGCCGTAGCGGGTCAAGGTCTCCGCAGGCTTCACCTCGACCTGAACATACTGATAAGGCCGTACGCAGGCGATGCGATCGGGCAGCAGCGCGCGCAGCCGCAGTGACTGGTCGTGCGCGTCGACCTGCGGCGCAATCACCGTAATGCGGCCACCCGAAGGGCAGCCCGGCACGGCGACCTCGTCGCCCACCGCAATGCCGGCGGCCTGCGCCGGCGTCGCCTGGATCTCGAGCCACAGCGGCGCGATGCGGCCCAGCTTGAACAGCGGTGTCATGGCGTCGACGCGCTGGCCGGGTTGCGCAGTGGCTGCCAGCACCACGCCATCGATGGGCGCGCGGATGTCGGCTCCACTCGCCAGATGACCGGTCTCGCCGGGCTCCGCCAGGCCGGCGAGTCGCAGTGACTGGCGCTTCTCGGCCAGCGCCAGTGCCGCCTGCCGTTCGGCGGCGCGCGTCGCCGACAGGCGGCTCTGCGCGATGATGCCGTCGGCGAACAGGCTCTCGTCGCGACGCAGGTTCTCCATCGCCAATGCCGCCTGGGTGCGCGCCTGGGCGAAGTCGCGCTGCAGTTCGACCAATGGCGCCCCTTGCAGGCGGGCGAGCACCTGACCCTTGTTCACGCTCTCGCCATGGCCGACGCGCACCGCCGCCACCATGGCCGCCACCGGCGCGGCGATCACCTCGATCTGCGACGGTGGCACCACCACCTGTGCCGGCAGGCGAATGCCGCCCGCGGCCTTGAGGTCGGCCAGCGCCGCCGTGACGATACCGGCCTTGCCGGCCTGTCCGGGCGTCAGGCGCAGCAGATCGTCGGCGGCCACTGCCAGTCCTGGCACCAGAGCCAGCAGCAACGAGAAAGGAAACCATCGGGTCATTCGGATCCGCCAGGCAGGAAACCCGCGCGGATCATCCCGTGCTTTCATTAACGGAGTCTTAAGCCGGACGACGCTCGACCAAGCCACGTACGTCGTGCGCGTGAGCCCGGATGACTGGCGCAGGTCTGGCGCGCGACAGGAGAAGGAATGGGGATGGAAGGGAGATGGAATGGAGGAAGGCAGGCTGGAGGTTCAGCCTGACGTTCAGGCTCGGTCGGACCGGGAGATGCAACGCCCGTGCTGATCCTGGCGGGACGCAAGTCGTCGACCGATCACGCTCATCAGCGCTGCCAGCGGCAGCACGTGGCCGCCCTCGCACGACGAGGGCATGAGATGCGCTCGCGGGGTTGAAACCCCGCTCATGCGACGGCATCCGGCACCCACGTGCCCGCGCGTTCCGCGGTGCCGTGTACGCTACGGCAGGTCGAACACCAGCACCTCGGCCTGCGTCCCGCGCGCGAGTTCGACCGCCGCCTCGTCTTCGAGCCTGAGCGCATCGCCGGCGCCGATCCGTTGGCCGTTCACCTCCACGGTGCCACGTGCGACGTGCACGTATCCGCGCCGGCCTGCCGCGAGCGGCAGCCGCGCCTGTTCGGCTCCGTCGAAGAGTCCCGCATGGACCCTGGCCTGCTGCCGGATGCGCACCGAGCGCATCGCGCCGTCCGGCGAAGCAATCAGCCGCAGCTGTCCGCGCTGCTCCGCCGTCGTGAAGTGCGTCTGCTCGTAGGAAGGCTCGATCCCCTGCACCTCCGGGTGGAGCCAGATTTGCAGCAGGTGCACGCGCGCCTCGTCGCTCGGGTTGAACTCCGAATGCAGCACACCGCGGCCCGCCGACATGCGCTGCACGTCGCCCGGCACGATCACCGAGCCGTTGCCCATGCTGTCCCGGTGCTCGAGCGCGCCCTCGAGGATCCAGGTCAGGATCTCCATGTCGCGATGACCGTGCATCTCGAAGCCGCGACCCGGCTGCACGATGTCCTCGTTGAGGACTCGCAGCGGACCGAAGCGCAGGTGCGCAGGATCGTGGTAGTCCGCGAACGAGAACGAGTGCCAGGTCTCGAGCCAGCCGTGGTCGAAGTGGCCGCGTTCAGCGGCCGGGCGCAGGGTCAGCATGTGCGTATCCTCCGGCGGGACCATACGCGCGCGGGCTGTGCCCGACCAGACCCGGTCGACACGATCACCCGGCCCGCGCACTCCAGTGCTTGCTGAAGAGCGGCGTTGTTCGACAGATGGCGCGCGTAAAGGCCTGCCGCCCTGCTTGTGTGTTCCAACGCTTGAAAAGCACAGCTTTGGCCCCATCGTATCCGCGTGGTAAGCTGATGGTGTTCATTGGGGGCGACCGGTTTCGACGTGGGTCGCGAAACTGCAGGTGCATGCCGAGGTGCAGGTTACCTCGAAAAACTACTTGCAAACTCTAGCTGCGAACGACGACAGCTACGCTCTGGCGGCTTAAGCCCCGCCTACTCCACTGCTTTCCGTGCCTGTGCGGGGGCAGATGGGGTCGCAATCACAGGATCGCGATGACGCACGGGTTCCGGGTCGCGTCAGGCTAAAAAGGACGGAGCTGGTTCCGGGTTTTCCCTGCCCGTCGGGTAGCCCGGAGCGAGATCAATAGACTGGATAAGCATGTAGGTCCTGTAGCGTAGGGCTTGCGGACGCGGGTTCAATTCCCGCCGCCTCCACCAATCCCCCACCCCGGCCCGCAAGGGCCGGGGCCTCCGGGGGGGCGAACGAGAAGGATCTCGAAGCATCGCTTCCTCATCGCGCGTCCACCGCCTCACCCCGGTCGATGCCGCTGACCTCGCCGGACTGATCGATGGTGAGGGTACGATCGCGGCTACCCGTCGCGTTCCCTCGGACCCCGACCAGCCGCCGCGCCGCCTCGTGCTCCTACTGTCCTCCGGACACGACGATGTTCTGCCCGGTCACCCAGGAGGCCGCAGGTGAGGCCAGGTACACCACGGCGGCGGCAATGTCCGTGGGCGTGCCCAGACGCTGCAACGGCACCTGTCTGGCCATTTTCGGCAGCATCTCCTCGGTCATGCCGCCGATCCTGAACGTCGACTCGGTGGGCACGTTGCCCGGTGACACCACGTTGGCGCGGATCCCCTTCGGACCGAGTTCGACGGCGAGGGTCTGAGTGAGGTTGTTCATCGCCGCCTTGGCAGCGCCGTACGCCGCGAACTGCACCGCCGGATGCAGCGCGGAGATCGACGAGATCCCGATGATGGACGAACCGGGCCGCATGACTGCAGCACAATGCCGGGCTGCGACGAAGTGGGGACGCAGATTGAGCGCGAGCTGAGCGTCCCAATGCCACGTGGGAAACTCCTCGAATCGAAACTTGCCCGGATGCTCCGATGTCCCGGCGTTGCTCACCCAGACGTCCAGGCGTCCGAGCCGGGCGAGCGCTGTCTCGACGAGCGCCGGTACGGTGGCCTCGTCCGTGATGTCCGCCACCACGACCTCGACGCGCCGTCCACGAGCCTTGATCTGTTCGGCCACCTCGTGGAGCTCGTGCGTACGCCGTGCCGTCACGACAAGGTCGGCACCGGCATCGGCGAGACCCAGGGCAATCCCTCTCCCGATCCCCCGGCCGGATCCCGTCACCACGGCGACCCGTCCGTCCAGACGGAACAGGTCCATCAGGTTATCCGCCATCGCCGCCTCTCCCGTGTTCGCCCTCATGGAGGATACGCCACTGCTCGTCACGCATCGCCTGCTCGAGCGACACGGCTTCTGCCATCTCGCGATCTCCGCAGACAGCCGCGCGACGGCACGACCGACGCGCCTGCACGCGCTTCGCGCTGCTCAACGATGAGCGATTCATGACTCGACGATCCATCGAGTCTCGCCTGAATGAAACTCAAGAATCCGTCGGCAGATTGATTGTCCCGCTCAATAGCTCGGACGAAAATCTTATTGGACAAGCGCTACCCGGCCCTTGAGCCTCGGCTGCGTTGAATCCTGAGGAGAGGTCCCTCGTGCGCCGAATGTTCCTGGCTTCGAATCGGATCGGTTGCGGTGCCTGGCCCGTCCGCATTGCATGAGAACAATTCGCACAAAAACAAGGGACCCTGAGTTTTTCGGACGCACTAGAATCGGACAGCCGATAGGCCTGTACCTGCGCAGGCCTCGGAACCACAGGGGGCGACCATGAAAAAAAAACGAACACGAGTCGATCGCCGGGTAGACATTCGGGCGATCCTGCGATCCGGGGGTGCCGTTCTCGGCATCGCGGTCTGCGCACCGGTGCTGGGGCAGGAGGGTGGAGCAACGGCATCCGGCAGTGCAGGACAACTCGAGGACGTCGTGGTCACCGCACGCCGGCAGACGGAATCACTGATTTCGGTTCCCGTCGCGGTGACGGCGCTGAGCGCGGGCGACATCAACCGTTACAACGCAGTCGACCTCAAGAAGATCGGCCAGCTCGCGCCGCAGGTGATGATCTCGGAGGCCGGCTCGGGATCAGGCGCGAGCTTCTCCATCCGTGGCATCGGATCCTCGGCGCTCGATGCCGGCATTCAGCAGACCGTCGCCGTGAACA
>CAYWMY010000246.1:0-4704 GCA_964459405.1 uncultured Steroidobacteraceae bacterium
GATGACGTTTTCAAGCGAATCCGCATAGGCCGTACCGTCCCTGCCCGAAGTCGAAGTACCGTCACGGCGACACCAAGCGGCCCGAAACCGATATGTGCGTGATCGCAGAGAAGCTGTCGGATGCCGACATCGAGGCGCTGGCCAAGCTCTATTCCGCGAAGCCCTTCAAGCCGGCCGAGCAGGCCTTCGATGCTGCCAAGGCCGCAACGGGCAAGAAGCTGCATATGCGCGACTGCGAGAAGTGCCACACGGGCAGCGGCCGCGACGCCGACGCGGATGCCGCGATTCTCGCGGGCCAGTGGATGCCCTACCTCAAGGAAGCCATGGACCACTTCGTGAAGGGCGAACGCCCGATGCCGAAGAAGATGAAGGCCAAGGTCGACGCGCTGAAGCCGGCCGATCTGGAGGCGCTGCTGCATTTCTACGCCAGCCTGCAATAGGGCGCGCTTCTATCGGCATTGACGCGGCGCGTGTCGGGAGAGGGACCTGAACATGCAAGAGCCAGGAAAGGAGACGGGAGACCGGCGATCCATCTGGAGCAGACCGCGCAGCCGCTGGCTGCTCGGCATTCCGATCGGCGGCTTCCTGCTGTTTTTTGCGGGCATTGTCTTCTGGGGCGGTTTCAACGTCGCCTTGGAGACGACCAACACCGAGAAGTTCTGCACCTCCTGTCACGAGATGCGGGACTACGTCTATCCCGAATACAAGGAGACCATCCACTTCGAGAACCGTACCGGTGTCCGCGCGAGCTGCCCCGACTGCCACGTGCCGCGTCCCTGGATCCACAAGGTCCGGCGCAAGATTGCCGCTACCAACGAGCTCTATCACAAGATCGCCGGCACGGTGAACACCCGTGAGAAATTCGAGGCGCACCGCCTCGAGATGGCAGAGCGCGTCTGGGCGACCATGAAGGCCACAGACTCGCGCGAGTGCCGCAATTGTCACGACTTCACCCACATGGATCTCGACATGCAGGAGAAGGTGTCTGCACGCCGGCACAAGAAAGGCTTCGACCGCGGCCAGACCTGCATCGACTGTCACAAGGGTGTCGCGCATCACCTGCCCGAAGGCTACGAAGAGAGCGAGGAGGAATAGTCGCGCGCTGGTCTCGTTCGGTCGTGTGCGACCCGGCGCGACCTCGGTCGAGGCCGCAGCCATGGGCAATGCTTCGACAGGCTTCTGACTGGACCGAGCGCAGCAGCCAGCCATCTCGCGGTGTGAATTCCCACACACCCGTCGCCGTGACGCAACTTTCATCGTCGATGAAGAAGATTCGCAGGAGTGCCGACGGCCACGCATGCAGGTGACTGTCAATCATGCGTCCGGCGACAAACCAGACTCGCACCTGGTCCGTCCACGCCATTCAGGTGATCTCCGCACCACCGAGCATCGCTGCCACGTACTCGAGCGGGAGCGACAGCAGGCTTCGATCCTGCACCCGCACCGCACGCGCCGGTACGTCGTGCGCTTCAGTCACACAGGTTTCGAGCGGCTTCTGCGCCTCCCAGCCACCGTGCGCGGCGGCAGGTATTCGCAAAGAAGACGGTGCTTACGGAACGTCTAGTTGAGAGTCGTGGAACAGCGGACGCGACCCGCTGAACTGCATCTCATCGCTTCGACTACAACGACGAACGCTGCCACTCGCCGCCGGGCGTCTCTAACCACACGCCCGATTCCTGCAGTCTTCCATCGTCGTCGTACAGCGTGACCTTCAGTGTCGGCCGCCCTCGTTCGCGCGCCTGTGGCAGCGACAGGAAGCCGGTGTAGAGCCAGGTTCGATCACGGTCGGCCCAAGCGACCCACGCGCCATCTTCCTCGCGCGCACGACGCGCGAGGCGCTGGAGCGTGGACGGCAGGTCGATCGACTCCGTGATGCGTTGTGCTCCCTGGGACACCCGGCCGATCTTCGCCACTGCCACCTCGAGCAGGGACTGTGCGACCGACGGCTCCTGGAGCGCCCGAAGTCTTCTCGTATGCATGCGTACCCTCTTCGAGAACCCTCTGTCGCGCGACAGTGGCAAGTAACCGCGACTGCGGACGCCGTGGGAACATGACATCAGCGAGCCAGGCCGCAGGAAATGGCAGCGCTGCCGGCTTCGTGTCCCCGCCGCCAGTCTCATGACTCGGTCTGGCGACATGCAATGCTCAAAACCCTCAATTGAGATACTGGTTTAACAGATTGTGCGAGACGCGCTCGACAGTGCTGCGGTCGCGCGCCGGAGAATGGACGGAGTCCGGGATCGGGACCACGAGGCCACCCGGGGCGTGGTCGCGACGCGCAACCCTGGCGTGCCTGTCGATCAGACCTGCCGTGCCGTGCTCTGCTACCCTCGATCCGCATGGCGATCCACGGCGTCGCCGGTCTGCGGATCACCGAGCCGCGTCTCAATCGTCATCAACGATGTCGATCCGCAGGCTGGTCACCGGCGCGCCCCTTCTCTCCTGCAGATGGACATTGAGGCTCTTCGTGCCTTCGGCGACCGAATCGCTGGTGAGCGGAACATAGACGGTGCGGCGTGACTCGCCCGGCCGGAAATGCTCGATGCGGGCGCCGATGTCGGCGTAGTCCTCCGGCGAGGTCGCCGTGCCCTCACTCGGCCACCACGCGACCGACGCCGCGACCGAGAGGTCTCCGGAGCGGTGGATGACGATGCGCGCCGCGCCTTCGCTCTCGCGCACCGTGATCGTCCGCTGGCTGAAGCTGAATCGTACGCTGCCGGGTGCTGGTGCCGGGTTCCCGCCCGCCATTTGTGCGACGGCACCATCCGTGGCTCGTGGCGCCGCCGCGGAAACGGCTGCCGAAGCCGGTTCAGCCGGCCCCGGCGCGACTGGCGGATCCTGCGCAGCAGCCTTGGGCATCGTCGACGCGTCCGCCCCCGACTCCGGCGGCATCGCGGGTGGACGCGGCCCTGCATCCGCGGAGCGCGCCTGCAGCGGCTCCGTGGCCGCATCGGTCGCTCCTGCCCGGGACTGCGCCGCGGACCCGCCGCTCGCCGACTCGAGAACACGCCCCATCGACGCATGGATCAGTGTGACGAGATCCAGGGCGTGCTGGCGCAGCCGATCCGCGTTGAACCATGCGGCGGTGCCGAGGCCGATCGATGCCATGGCCAGCAGAGCCATTCCAGCAATCCTGGAGCGTTTCCTCCGGGCCGATCTCACGCGCCCGGCCCTGGCGTTCCGTGCCGGCGCGCGCATGACGGCATCGGATGCGGGCCGTGCCGGTGCTGCGGCCGACACGACCGTACGCAGCTTGCCGACTCGGTCGACACCGAACCCGTCGAGAAACTGCGCGACGTTCTCAGTGCGGTCGGCGCGACGCAGAGTCATCGCACCGGCGAGTGCGCGCCATTCGCGCTCCGGAAGATCCTCGATCGGCACCGCGACGGATCCGGCACGATGCGCCTCTTCCGCGGTATTGCCGTTGAACGGATGGCGGCCCGCCAGCATCTCGTAGGCCAGGCAGCCGAGACCGAAGACATCGTCGCGCACCTCGGCAGTCGGTGGCGAGACCCCGCGCCCATCATCGAGACACGCGAGCCAGCGCGGCGCAACGACGTCGAGCAGTTTCACCTCGTAGCCGTAGGTCAGGACAACGTTTTCCGGCCTGAGGTTGCCATGCGCGATCGACTTCGCGTGCAGATACTGCAGAGCATCGCCGAGGGCGCGAATGATCGCCGCGGTCTCGTCGAGCGACAACCGATCGACGTCGCCCAGCACGAAGCGCAGTGAGGCGCCCTCGAGATACTCGGAGACGAGGTAATAGCGATCACGGTCGTGGCCATGATCGAGCAGCTTGACGATGTTCGGATGCGAGAGCGCCTGCAGCTCCATCGCGCCCCGATCGAAAGCCGCCGCGAAACCGGGCCGCGATGCGATCTTCGCATCGATCAGCTGGATCGCTACGAACTGTCCGTTGGCGGCGCTGCGGCTGAGATCGTCCTGCGCCTGGTAGATCGCGCCGAGTCGCCCGCCCCCGAGGCGCGCGCGCAGCCAGTATCCACGATCGGCCAGCCGCTCGGGAGGCGATGAATGATCGCTGCCAGCCTCACGAATCGAACGCACCATGGGCAGTCCTTCCCACCGCAGACCCGACGACTCGTGCCTGTGGCGGACCTGCGACCGCACCTGACCCGCGAACGGTCACCGTCTTGATGCTGGCCAATGCGGCAACATCTGCGACCGGTGGGCGCATCTGACCCCCGGACAGTCAGCGTCCTCCCAGGCAATGCGGTATTGGACACCCCGACCGTTGCGAGTTCCGTCTTGCGATGCGGAAAATGGCGACAGCGGCCCCGCGGCCCTGCCGCCACGATCGCCACTCGCCCGCCGGCGCGTGATCGCCCGCGTCCGGGTTTCAGGACGACGCAGCTGCAACCGCAGGCTGTCAGGCGTTGTGCGTGCGCGCTTGTGTGCCGAGGATCCGCCGTGCGCCAACTAGAGGTGAGGACTGGTGCCCCGGACAGGAATCGAACCTGTACGCCCTTGCGGGCAACGGATTTTAAGTCCGTAGCGTCTACCGGTTCCGCCACCGGGGCAAGCCGTGCCGACCGAACGCCTCGCCGCATGTCGCGCGCGGAGCGGCATCATCGATCACAGTGGAATCGTACGAGATGCAGCGAGCACCTGCATGCGGCTGGGCCGTGGGCTGGAGGCTAGGGTCGGAATCGAACCGGCGTACACGGCTTTGCAGGCCGCTGCATG
>CAYWMY010000247.1:0-4702 GCA_964459405.1 uncultured Steroidobacteraceae bacterium
TACGCGGGCGCCGGCGGCGATCACGGGCGACCTGATGGCGCAGGTCGCCGGGTGCAACCTCGGTCGGGCCCGCTGGCGGGACCGCGTGACGAACCGCTGGACACGGCGGGAACTGGACGAGCTGATCGCCTTCCAGGCACGAGAGAGCGCTGCTCTGGGGCGGGAGGCGGTGCGCCGGATTCCGGACGGCCGCTACGAGGCATCCTGCCGACTGGATAACGCGGGTGTCGAAGGCACGGAGCCGGTCGATCTGCACGTCGTCGTGACCGTTCGCGGGGACACGATGGAGGTGGACTTCACCGGAATGCCGGCGCAGGTCGCGACGCCCATCAACATGGGACTGCTCGGGGGCGCGCTCAACATCGCCAAGCTGGCGTTCAAGGCGCTGTGCATGCCCGACCGTCCCGCCGACGACTGGATGTTCGACGCGCTCAAAGTCGTCGCGCCGCCGGGCTCGCTGGTCAACGCCACCCCCGAAGCGCCCAAAGGCTTCTGGGTCATGGTGCCACCGACCGCCGTCGATCTGATCCTGCGCGCCATCGGCAGCGTCCACCCGGAACTCGTTCCGGCAGGGCACCATGGCACGGTCTCCGGCGTGTTCTTCACCGGCACGCGACCCAATGGCGAGTTCTGGCTCGCCATTGAGTCCTACGGTGGCGGTTTTGGCGCGAATGCCGCGAATGACGGCTACGGCCCGTTGAAGTCCTACATCCATGGCGACAATCCCGGCATTCCGATCGAGCTGCTCGAAGCGCGGTTTCCGTTGCGCATCCGTTCGACGCGCCTGCGCCGCGAGGCCGGCGGTTCGGGCCTTCATCGTGGCGGGTCGGGCATTGAGCGCATCGTCGAGGCCCTCGAGCCGCTGGCGCTGCAGACGGCGTTCGATCGAACCCTCGATCCCCCCTGGGGCCTGGCCGGTGGTGAAGCGGGGCTGCCCGGGGAAGTTCACGTGCTGCAGCCCGATTCCGATACCTGGATCGCCGCGAGCAAGGTCACGGGTCTGCAGCTCCAGAGGGGTGCACTCGTGCGCATTCGGACAGCGGGTGGCGGTGGTTGGGGCAGTCCTGCCGGTGCGGGACGCGAGGACAGTCACAGGTGAATCGGTACCGCACCCGCGGTGCGGGGCTGCAGCGGTTCATCGGCGAGCGTGGACCGCGCCCGCCAGCGGGCCCCGGCATCGCGTGAGCACAACTCGAGGATGCGCTCGCCGACGGTGTCGTGCGGCAGCCGGCGCTGCGCGAACGCGTCGAGCCAGTCCATCACCGGGTCGCTGGCAAAGTCTCGGGATCCGGGGCCTTCCGACTCCGGCGCACCCATGGACGTCACGCAGGCGCCGCGGTTTCCCGTTCGCGTACCGGTCTTCGACGGATCACGGGCCGGATCGTCCTTCCGACGCCGGGCGGAAACCGAGACTCACGCGCGGCTGGCCCGCGAGGTCGCTTTGCGTGCGAACGCCCTCGAAGCCGGCGTCAGCCAGCAGGCGCCGCACGGCCTCACCCTGCGTGGCCCCGTGCTCGAGCAGCAGCGGTGCGCCGGGTTCGAGGTGTGCGCCCGCGCCGGCCACGAGGGCCGCGAGATCCTCGAGCCCCGTGGGACCCGCGATCAGCGCGGTCCGCGGCTCGAAGGGGAGACCGTCATCGTCGAGATGTGGATCATCGGCGGCGAGATAGGGTGGATTCGCCAGCGCCGCGTCGAAGCGGCGCCCGGCGAGCGGTGCGTACCAGTCGCCCTCGAGGAACTCCACGGTCTCGAACCCGAGGTGCCGGGCGTTTGCGCGTGCGACCGCGAGCGCCGTGGCGCTCCGGTCCACCGCGGTGATCCGCCACTGCGGGCGCTCGCTGGCGAGCGCGAGCGCGAGCGCGCCGCTGCCGGTGCCCAGATCGAGCACGCGCAGGGCCGTCCCGTCCGGCAGCAGTCTGAGCGCGAGCTCGACGAGCAGCTCCGTTTCCGGGCGCGGCACCAGCACGCGCGGGTCGACGGTGAGCCGCAGGGTCCAGAAGTCGCGCGTACCCGTCAGATAGGCGAGCGGCTCGCCCGAGGCCCGGCGCGCGACCAGCACTGCGAAGCGCTCGGCCAGGGACGGCTCCACGGGTGTGTCGGGCCAGGCCAGCAGTCGCGCACGGTCGCAGCCCAGCGTCAGCGCCAGCAGCAGCTCGGCATCGAGCCGCGGGCTCGACGAACTGCCCCGCAGCCGCGCCGTCGCGCCGGTGAGCAGCGCGTCCACGCTGACGGGCATCGTGGGCTCGCTCATGTCAGCCGCGCGAGTTCCTGTGCCTGGTGCTCGCGCGTCAGCGGGCCGATGACCTCGTCGAGACGGCCGTTCACGATCTCGTCGAGCTTGTACAGCGTCAGCTCGATGCGGTGATCGGTCATGCGTCCCTGCGGGAAGTTGTAGGTGCGGATGCGCTCCGAGCGGTCGCCCGTGCCGACCTGCAGCCGCCGCGAACGCGCCTGGTCGCTCTGCTGGCGCTCGCGCTGCGCGGCCACCAGCCGCGCCTGCAGCAGCGCCAGCGCGCGCGCGCGGTTCTTGTGCTGCGAGCGCTCGTCCTGGCACTCGACGACGATGCCCGTGGGCAGGTGCGTGATGCGTACGGCGGAATCGGTCTTGTTGACGTGCTGGCCGCCGGCTCCCGAGGAACGGTAGGTGTCGATGCGCAGCTCCGCGGGATTGATGGCGATCTCCTCGACCTCGTCGAGCTCGGGCAGGATCGCGACGGTGCAGGTGGAGGTGTGGATGCGGCCCTGCGCTTCCGTCGCCGGCACGCGCTGCACGCGATGCGTGCCCGACTCGAACTTGAGCCGCGAATACGCGCCGCGTCCGACGACGCGGCAGACGACCTCGCGGTAGCCGCCGTGCTCGCCCGGGTTCGCCGACAGCACTTCGACCTTCCAGCCCTGCGCCTCCGCATAGCGCGAGTACATGCGCAGCAGGTCGCCGGCGAAGATCGCGGCCTCGTCGCCGCCCGCCGCCGCGCGGATCTCGAGGAAGATGTTGCTGTCGTCGTGCGGGTCCTTCGGGACCAGCAGCAGGGCGAGCTCGTCCTCCTCGACCGCCAGGCGCTCCTTCAGCGTGGCCTGCTCCTCCTCGGCGAGCGCGCGCACGCCCGGGTCGTCGTCGCGGACCATCTCGGCCGCGGCGGCGAATTCGCGCTCGAGCGCGAGGAAAGTCTCGAAGCGCCGCGCGACGGGCTCGAGCCGCGCATACTCCATGGACAGCTCGCGGAAACGGTCCGAGTCCGCGAGTACGCCGGCGTCGGCCAGCAGCCGCCCGATCTCGACACAGCGGTCCAGCAGGCGTTCCAGGTTGCTGCGGATCGAGTCTTTCATGAGGCGGCGCAGTATACCGGCCACGGTGGCACGCGGCCGCGGGTCCCGGGGCCGCGGTACGCCGGGTGATCGACGGCGGGCGTCGCCGGCGATGGCCCGCCGATTCCCGGGTCACTCGTCGGTCGTACGATCCAGGTGCAGCAGTCGCATGGCGGTGCGCAGCAGCTCGGTGTCGCCCGACTGCGCGGCATCGCGCAGCGCCGTCGAGGGTGCGTGCATGAGCCGGTTGGTCAGCGTGTTCGACAGGAAGGCGAGCGTCTCGGTGGGCGAGCGGCCCGCGGCCAGCATGCGCTCGGCCTGTTCCAGGGTCTGCGCGCGGATGGCCTCGGCGCGCGTGCGCAGCTCGCGGATCGCCGGCGCGGCATCCTGCGTGCGCAGCCCGCTCATGAAGCGTCCGACTTCATCGTCGATCAGTGCACGCGCGGCGTCGGCCTCGCCCTGGCGGGCCTTGATGTTGTCGTCGACGACCTGGCGCAGGTCGTCGATGGTGTACAGATAGACGTCCTCGAGTTCGCCGACCGCGGGCTCGACGTCGCGCGGCACGGCGATGTCGACGATGAACACGGGACGGTGGCGGCGCTCGGCCAGCGCCCTGAGCATCATCGCGTGCGTGATCACGTGCGTCGGGCTCGCCGTCGAGCTGATGATGATGTCGGCCTGCGGCAGGTGCACGGGCAGGGCGTCGAGCGCGATGGCGGAGCCGCGGAAGTCGGCCGCGAGCCTCTGTGCGCGCTGGATGCTGCGGTTGGCGATGATCAGGCGTGCGATGCCCTGGCCCTGCAGGTGTCGTGCCGCGAGCTCGACCATCTCGCCTGCGCCGACCAGCAGCGCCGTGTGCTGGCCGAAGCCCGCGAACACCCGCCGCGCCAGCGCCACGGCCGCGGAGGCCACCGACACCGCGCTGGCGCCGATGCGCGTCTCCGTGCGCACGCGCTTCGCGACCGTGAAGGTCGCCTGGAACAGCCGGTTGAGCAGGCTGCCCGCGGTGTTGCACTCCTGTGCCGCGCGGAATGCGTCCTTGAGCTGTCCGAGGATCTGCGGCTCTCCGAGCACCAGCGAATCGAGGCCGCCCGCCACCGCGAACACGTGCCGTACGGCCGCGGCGTCGAGGTGTTCGTAGAGGCAGTGCTCGAAGCCATGCGCGGCATGCCGTGTGAGCAGCCAGCGGCGCAGGCACTCGGCGTCACCGTCGACGACGCAGTAGAGCTCGGTGCGATTGCAGGTGGAGACGATCAGCGACTCGCTGATGCCCGGCTGCGAATGCAGCTCGGCGAGCGCACCGGGCAGTGCCGCGGTGTCGAACACCATGCGCTCGCGCACCTCGACCGGCGCGGTGAGGTGGTTCAGGCCCAGTACGACGAGCGGCATCGGCGGG
>CAYWMY010000248.1:0-4693 GCA_964459405.1 uncultured Steroidobacteraceae bacterium
CCCGCGACCCCCGGCGTGACAGGCCGGTATTCTAACCGACTGAACTACCGCTCCGACGTCTGGTGGGTGCTGAGGGGATCGAACCCCCGACATTCGCCTTGTAAGGGCGACGCTCTACCAGCTGAGCTAAGCACCCCGGCAATGCTGGAAGGGCGCGAACTATAAGGCATCCGCAGCACGTTTGCCAACGCGCGCCCGGGACTTCAATGGGCCCGCAGCGGCTTGGAGGCCCGCTTGCCGGGGCGCCGGGTGCGCTCCTTGGCGCCACGCGCCCCCGCTGCGGCAACGGCGGGCCGCGGCCGTTCCAGCAGCGCGACATCCAGCACCTCATCGATCCATTTCACGGGCCGGATGTCGAGCCGGCCCTTGATGTTGTCCGGGATCTCCGCGAGGTCCTTCTCGTTCTCGCCGGGGATCAGCACCGTGGTGATGCCACCGCGATGCGCTGCGAGCAGCTTCTCCTTCAGTCCGCCGATCGGCAGCACCTCGCCGCGCAGCGTGATCTCACCAGTCATCGCCACCTCGGCGCGCACCGGAATCCGCGTCAGCGTCGAGACCAGCGCCGTGCACATGCCGATGCCCGCACTCGGACCGTCCTTCGGTGTCGCACCCTCGGGCACGTGCACGTGCAGATCCATCTTCTGGTGAAAGTCGGGATCCAGACCCAGCGACTCCGCGCGGCTGCGCACCACGGTCAGCGCCGCCTGGATCGACTCCTGCATGACCTCGCCCAGCTGGCCCGTGTACTGCAGCTTGCCCTTGCCCGGCACAACCGCGGCCTCGATGGTCAGCAGCTCGCCACCCACCTCGGTCCAGGCGAGCCCCGTGACGAGCCCCACGCGGTTGGCCTCCTCGGCCTTGCCGTAGCGGAACCGGCGCACGCCCAGCGTCTTGTCGAGGTTGCGCGAGTTCACGATGATCGGTTTGTCGCCCGGCTCGAGCAGCAGCTGCTTGACGGCCTTGCGGCACACCTTGGAGATCTCGCGCTCGAGGTTGCGCACGCCGGCCTCGCGCGTGTAGTAGCGGATCATGTCGGTCAGCGCGCCATCGTTGACCGCGAGTTCGTCCGCCTTCACGCCATTGGCCTTCATCTGCTTCGGCAGCAGGTAGCGGCGCGCGATGTTGAGCTTCTCGTCCTCCGTGTAGCCCGGAATGCGGATGACCTCCATGCGGTCGAGCAGCGGCGCCGGGATGTTCAGCGTGTTGGCCGTGCACACGAACATGACGCCCGAGAGGTCGAAGTCCACCTCGAGATAGTGGTCGTTGAACGCCGCATTCTGCTCGGGATCCAGCACCTCGAGCAGCGCCGACGACGGATCGCCGCGGAAATCCATCGACATCTTGTCGACTTCGTCCAGCAGGAAGAACGGGTTCTTCACGCCGGAGCGCGCCATGTTCTGCAGGATCTTGCCGGGCAGCGAGCCGATGTAGGTGCGCCGGTGGCCGCGGATCTCGGCCTCGTCGCGCACGCCGCCTAAGGACATGCGTACGAACTTGCGGTTGGTCGCGCGCGCGATGGACTGGCCCAGCGAGGTCTTGCCGACGCCCGGGGGACCCACGAGGCACAGGATCGGGCCCTTCAGGTTGTGCACGCGCTGCTGCACCGCCAGGTACTCGACGATACGCTCCTTGACCTTGTCGAGCCCGTAGTGATCCTCGTCCAGCACCTTCTGCGCGGCCGCGAGGTCGTGGTGCACGCGCGTCCGCTTCTTCCACGGCATCTTGAGCAGCCAGTCGATGTAGTTGCGCACGACGGTCGCCTCGGCCGACATCGGCGACATGAGCTTGAGCTTGTTCAGTTCCGACTGTGCCTTCTCGCGCGCCTCCGCGGGCATGCCGGCGCGCTGCAGGCGCTTCTCGATCTCGCCCAGCTCGTTCGGGGCGTCCTCGAGCTCGCCGAGCTCCTTCTGGATCGCCTTCATCTGCTCGTTGAGGTAGTACTCGCGCTGGCTCTTCTCCATCTGCGACTTGACCCGGCCGCGGATGCGCTTCTCGATCTGCAGCACCTCCATCTCGCCCTCGATCAGCGCGAGGATGTGCTCGAGCCGGGCACGCACGTCCTGGATCTCCAGCACCTTCTGCTTGTCGGCGAGCTTCAGCGACATGTGCGCCGCGACGGTGTCCCCGAGCCGGCCCGGCTGATCGATGCCCGCGAGCGAGGTCAGGATCTCCGGCGGCACTTTCTTGTTGAGCTTCACGTACTGCTCGAACTGCGAGACGATCGATCGTGTGAGCACGTCCATCTCGCGCTCGTCGTAGTTCTCGATGTCCACCAGCGATTCGATGGCCGCCGAGAAGGATTCGCCGGCCTGGATGTCGCGCAGACGCGCGCGCGCGATGCCTTCGACCAGCACTTTGACCGTGCCGTCCGGCAGCTTCAGCATCTGCAGGATCGTGGCCAGCGTTCCAACCGTATAGAGGTCGCGGGGCTTGGGATCGTCGATGTCCGCCTGCTTCTGCGCCACGAGCAGGATCTGCTTGTCGAGCTTCATGGCCTCGTCCAGCGCGACGATCGATTTCTCGCGACCGACGAACAGCGGAATCACCATGTGCGGGTAGACGACGACATCGCGCAGCGGCAGCACGGGAACGTTGCCGGCCGGTACGGCCACGGCAGTCTCAGGGGTATCCTGGCTCACGGTGTGAATCCTGTGTGGCGGCGGCCGAAACGCGGGACGCGCCCGGCAGCGCCGTTGTGAAAGCATACGACATGGCGCCGCGGCATGCCCGCATCAGGCGCGCTGCGGAACCGTTACACGGCGGATGGCCGCTTCAGTGCAGGTGGTCGGAACCCGCGGCGCGGCGCGCCTCGGGCGCCATGGGCTCTTCGTTGCGATAGACCAGGTACGGCCGCGAATCACCGGTGATGACGCTCTCGTCGATGACGACCTTGGCGACGTTCTTGAGGGACGGCAGGTCGTACATGACGTCGAGCAGCGCATTCTCGAGGATGGTGCGCAAACCACGCGCGCCGGTCTTGCGTTCCATCGCCTTGCGCGCGACGGCCCGCAATCCGTCATCGCGGAATTCGAGCTCGACGCCCTCCATTTCGAACAGGCGCCGGTACTGCTTCGACAGCGCATTGCGCGGCCGCGTCAGGATCGCCACCAGCGCAGCCTCGTCGAGTTCCTCGAGCGTGGCAACCACAGGGAGGCGACCGACGAACTCCGGAATCAGGCCGTACTTCACGAGATCTTCCGGCTCGACGTCACGGAACAGGTCCGTGCCGCGCGGCCGCTCCGCCGGCGACTGGACTTCGGCGACGAAGCCGATGCCGCCCTTGCGGGTGCGCCGCTCGACGATCTTCTCGAGACCGGAGAACGCCCCGCCGCAGATGAACAGGATGTTCGTGGTGTCGACCTGCAGGAATTCCTGCTGCGGGTGTTTGCGCCCCCCCTGCGGCGGCACCGAAGCGACCGTGCCCTCGATGAGCTTGAGCAGCGCCTGCTGCACGCCTTCGCCGGAGACATCCCGCGTGATGGACGGGTTGTCCGACTTGCGGGAGATCTTGTCGATCTCGTCGATGTAGACGATGCCGCTCTGCGCCTTCTCGACGTCGTAGTCGCACTTCTGCAGCAGCTTCTGGATGATGTTCTCGACGTCCTCGCCCACGTAGCCGGCTTCAGTCAGCGTCGTGGCATCGGCGATCGTGAACGGCACGTTCAGCAGGCGCGCCAGGGTTTCGGCGAGCAGCGTCTTGCCGCAGCCCGTCGGGCCGATCAGCAGGATGTTGCTCTTGGCGATCTCGACATCCTCGCGGTCCGTACGGTGCCGCTTGTCCGAGGGCCGCGTCTGCAGGCGCTTGTAATGGTTGTAGACGGCGACCGACAGGATCTTCTTGGCGCGCTCCTGCCCGATGACGTACTCGTCCAGTACATCCTTGATTTCATGGGGCTTTGGCAGCTTCTCCCGGGTACGCTCCTGACGCTCCTCGAGTTCCTCGCGGATGATGTCGTTGCACAGCTCGACGCATTCGTCGCAGATGAACACCGACGGACCGGCGATCAGCTTGCGGACCTCATGCTGGCTCTTGCCACAGAAGGAGCAGTAAAGCAGCTTGCCGTCGTCGTGCTTGCCCCGGGTATCGTCAACCATTCGCCGCCCTCAACCGCCCACACGGTCCATGTTCGTCTATATAGCACGCCGGCCGCGACAAGCAAAAACCGCTTTGCATTCCGATACCTGGCGCACAACGCGCCCGCCACAGGTCGGGCTGCGGCGGGGGCAGCGCACGGACGGCGTCAGCGTGACGCCGGCAGCTCGCCGCGCTTCTCCAGCACGTTGTCGATCAGACCGTAAGCCCGGGCCTGCTCGGCGCTCATGAAGTTGTCGCGGTCCGTGTCGATCTGGATCCGTTCAAGGGTCTGCCCCGTGTGGTTCGCCAGGATCTGGTTCAGCCGATCCCGTGCCGCGAGGATCTCGCGGGTGTGGATCTCGATGTCCGAGGCCTGACCCTGGAAGCCACCGAGCGGCTGGTGAATCATCACGCGCGAATGCGGCAGCGCATGACGCTTGCCAGTCGCGCCGCCGCCCAGCAGCACCGCCCCCATGCTGGCGGCCTGGCCGACACAGATCGTGCTGACGTCCGCCTTGACGAACTGCATGGTGTCGTAGATGGCGAGCCCGGACGTCACCGACCCGCCCGGCGAATTGATGTACAGGTGGATGTCCTTGTCCGGGTTCTCGGACTCGA
>CAYWMY010000249.1:0-3254 GCA_964459405.1 uncultured Steroidobacteraceae bacterium
GGACCGCAAGCGCGACGCCGCCGCGGCCGCGGCCGGGGTTCCGCCCGGGAAGGTCCGCCTGCACACGACGCTGCTCGGCGGCGGCTTCGGTCGCCGGCTGGGGTCGGACGGCATCGCGGCCGCGGTCGTGACCGCGCAGTCGGTGAAGAAGCCGGTGAAGTTCTTCTGGCGCCGCGCGGACGAGTTCGGGCAGGGGTGGTACCGGCCGGCGCAGGTCGCGCGCCTCGAGGCCGCCCTCGACGCCGAGGGCCGGGTCACGGGCCTGCGCGTGCGCACCGCAGGACCTTCGCTCGGCAACTCGTTCAGCCCGCAGGGGCTGCCGGCCGGCCAGCTCGACGGCTCGTCGGTGCAGACCCTCCGCGAATCCCGCTACAGGCCGCCGGGCGCATTCCACGTCGGCTGGGTGCGCGTGGACCAGCCGGTGCCGATGGCGCCGTGGCGCTCGGTGGGTGCGACGCAGAACGGCTACTTCCTGGAGTGCTTCGTGGACGAGGTGGCGCGCGCGGCAGGGCGCGATCCCCTCGAGCTGCGCCGCGAACTGCTGGCGCACGACCCGCGCGCGCTCAGGGTGATCGACACCGTCGCGAAGGCAGCGGGCTGGGGCGCGCCGCTGCCCACCGGCCGTGCGCGCGGACTCGCCTGCGTGGAGAGCTACGGCTCGCTGTGCGCCCAGGTGGCCGAGGTGTCGCTGCGCGAGGGGCGCCCGGTCGTGCACCGCGTGGTCTGCGCGCTCGACTGCGGCTCAATCGTGCTGCCGGACGGCGTGCGCTCGCAGGTCGAGGGCGGCATCGTGCAGGGGCTCTCGGCCGCGATGGGCGAGGCGGTGCACATCGAAGGCGGCCGGGCGAAGGACCGCAACTTCGACACCTACCCGCTGCTGCGCATCGGCGACGCGCCCGCGAGCATCGAGACCATCATCATCGAGTCGGGCGAGGTCATGGGCGGAGTGGGCGAGCCGCCGGTGCCGCCGATCGCGCCCGCTGTGGTGAATGCGCTCGCGGCCCTCACGGGCAGGCCGATCCGCGAGCTGCCGCTGTCACGGCACCGGTTGGCCTGAATCGAGTCCGGCCCGGCCCGGATCGTCGCCGAGCCGCGGCGCTCCGACCTGCACGACTTCCCGTGCTGTCTTCGCGGCACGGGCGATGATCTGCCGGTCCGGCCCCGTATACTCATGACGATGGTCGAGCAGGAAACCTCTCTGGTGGCTGCAGGCACGGCCACCGCCGGCTGCCTGAGTCCCACGGACCGGATCGTGCTCGCCTATGCGGTCGTCCTCGGCGTGATCACAGCGCTGTGCGGCGCGTGCTCGCCCGCGGTCCTGCTGGCGATCGCCGCCTTCGCGGTGGCAGTGGTCGCGATCGCGCGGCGCGCTGCCGTGTCGCGCGGCTTCTCCGTGGCCCACGACTTCGCAGTCGTCGCGTTCCTGCCGATGCTCTACGGCTTCACCGGGCCGATCGCGGCAGCGGCGAATCACACGCGCTGGGATGCCCGGCTCGCCGCGCTCGATCGCGCGTGGTTCGGCGCGTTGCCGGCGGCGTGGACCGCCCTCTGGGGACGACCCGAATGGCTGACCGCAGTCGCGTCGACCCTCTACGCGACGTACTACGTGATGCCGATCGCGATCATCGTCGCGTTGTATCGCGCCAAACGGCGTGCCGAGTTCGACTGCTTCGTATTCACTGCCGCCGCGACGTTCATCGCTTCGTACACAGGCTACCTGCTGGCGCCCGCGACCGGTCCACGCATCGCGCCGGGGGACGAGACGGCGCTCGGCGGCGCGGCGATGGATGGATGGCTGCAGGCCTTCCTGCACCTCTTCGAGCGGAACCAGCTCGACGCGTTTCCGAGCGGACACACGGCGCTCGCGCTCGTCTACCTCGTGCTCGGCTGGAAACTCCTGCCCCGCTGGCGCTGGCGTGTTCCGCTCGCGGTCGCTACCGCGGGGATCGTCTTCTCCACGGTCTATCTGTCACTGCACTACGTGATCGACGTGGTGGCAGGCGCGTTGCTCGCGGCGACGATGCTGGTCGCGTCACCCGCGCTGTACCGATTCGTTGCCCGGCGTCCGTCGTCGGGCGCGGCCCAGGCGCCGCCGGGCGCGGGGATCCATGCGGACTCTCCCAGGCATTGAAGCGACCGACACCCACGCGGCAGCGCCGTGGCCGCGCGTGGATGATCGATACCCTGCTTGCGCTCGCCGCGGTGCTGCTCGCGGCCGTGATCCCGAGCCACGCGCAGGCCGCCGAGGCTGTCGACCGCGCGCTCGTCGGCACCTGGCAACTCGAGTGGCCGCGTCCGGCGCTGTACTGGGCCGTGCGGGCCGACGGCGTCTACCGCATGCATGGACCGGGCGCGATGCCGCTGTGCAACCGGCGGTTGCAAGAATGAGTCGGGCTGTGGGTACTGCCGAGCGAATGCGATCATCAGCCCCAGGTTCCGCTCAGAGAATCCCTTGAGCTCGGGCAGTTCATTCTTCAGCCGTAGCGCCAGCCGAGGAATGACCGCGGAGCCCCAACCTTCCCGCTGCTGCCGCTCGTCGATGATCCGGCCGATGTCCCAGTAAAGGCGGACGAGCTCGCTGTTGACCGCCAGCACCGCCCGCGTCCGGGCAGCCTGGATGCGGCCCTTCACGTCGGCGAGCAGCGCTGTGAAGCCGGCACGTTCCGTGGCCGCGTTCGCTCGCTTCCTGCCCGCCATACCCCAACTCCATCAGGCGGGCGGCGGCGCGGCGCGCGAAGGATCATCTGGCCCGGATCGAACAGGATTTGACATCGCAATTTGCGAGTCGCCATCCAGCAGCACCCGCTGTCCCCGCACGTGCAGGCCGGTGGACCTGAGAGCGCCTGCAAACCGGAGGCCGAGCCCTGCCTATGAAGTACGTGGACTCATGCGGCACGTTCATCGGCGAGAGCGTCCATGATCTCGTCCGTCGTCGCGCCGTAGTCCCTGGCCAGCTCATCCGGGCCCTCGCCCGCGTTCACGCGATCCACAATGACACCCGTCGACACGCCGAGACGTGCGATGACCGGCCGGCCGAACGAAACGTGCGGATCGATGACGACCGTCGTTGCCTCGGCACGGTTCGGCAGCGGCGGGAAGAAGCGGCAGGGCAGCTTGCGGTCCCAGTCGATCCGCTTCACCAGACCATCGAGAACCGCCTTGATGCCGAGCTGGCCGGCGCGCTTGAGACTGATCAGTGCGCCGTGGCGCTCTAGAAACAGCTCTCCGCGCCGTGCGTAGAGTTCCTTGCTTGC
>CAYWMY010000249.1:3264-4656 GCA_964459405.1 uncultured Steroidobacteraceae bacterium
GCCCAGCTCGCGGCGGGCATAGTCCAGCGCCTGGCGCACGGCCGAGAGCTTGAACTCGTGTTCCGTTCGCAGCGCACGCAGCGCCGCCAGCTCGATCAGGTTGCGGAATGACAGGCGCCGGCTCGGGTCGTCAGGCAATGCAACCACCGGCGCGAAGCGACCCTTGCCCGACTGCTTCGGATAGTCGCGGCCCCTGACCCACGACCGCACTGTCGGACCGGGGATCTTCAGATCGTGGTCTGCCTCAGCGACCGTATAAGCCGGGGCCAGCCGTGGATCGATCTTGGTCATGGCTGCCTCCATCGCGCGCGAATCCGGGCACATTCCAGCGTCCCTGTGGAATCAGCCGCGCTGGATTTCGATCCTCAATGGGCCGTTTGGCGGGGGTCGACTGAGTCCTGCAACCGTGGCCCGGGCCGAGGCTTTCTCATGTGTTCACGTCGTTTCGCGCGTCTTCCGAGGCGCCGTCGATAGTTCCCTGGAGCATCGTCGAAGCCCGCAGCGGGCCCCTCGGCATCTCCGTCGAGGAACGAGCCACTGGCCCGAGGCCAGGCCACGCCGCGGAGAATCCAACCGTTCACGGTCGATAGTCGTACTGCCCCGCCAGACGCCTCGCACTACCGTTGGCTCAGTGGGTGGCGTGGCTGGCGCTCTCTGCGGCGGGCTGTCCGCAGTCGTCGCGGAGACCGCCGCCCGACATGCATCCCGATGCCCAGTGCATGGAAACATCGTATGGCACCTCAGTTCGTCAGAACGCGGCTGCTGATTCTCTGCAAGACGTATCCGTCGCCGAGCAGCGGATACGTCGAGACCTCCTGCATCGCGGGCATGACAGAGGCCGGTCAGCTGATTCGGCTCTATCCAGTTCCCTTCCGACTGCTGGACGAGGCCGCGAAGTTCAGAAAGTGGCAATGGGTCGAGGTCGACATCGCCAAGGCGACCAATGACCATCGACCTGAGAGCTACCGCCTTCGGGCCGATACGCTGCAACCGATCGATGATCCTGTATCGACGCGGAACGATTGGGCGGACCGCCGCTTCTGGCTCGACAAACTACCTGCGTTTCAGTCGTTTGAGGAGCTCGACCTGGCACGAACCCGCGATGGCGTGACGCTGGGGTTACTGAAGAGCCAGCAGATCCTGTCGCTTCAGATCAAGCCGGTGCGGGAGCCGGAATGGACGCCCGAGGAACTCGCCAAGCTGTCGCAGTCACAGGGTGAGTTGTTTACCGATCCGGACCGACAGTCTCTGCGGATGCTCAAGAAGCTCCGCCACGATTTTCACTATGACTACCGCGCCCGAATGAGGCCGACGGCGGCTACTCATCGTCACAAGATTGCGGACTGGGAGGCAGGCGCGCTCTATTGGCGCGTCTTGCAGGAGACGCCGGAC
>CAYWMY010000250.1:0-4626 GCA_964459405.1 uncultured Steroidobacteraceae bacterium
TCACGTACAGCTCGTTCATGACCTCGGCGGTGACGGGGTCCTCGAAGGACTCGTGTGCCATGACATGGCACCAGTGGCAGGCCGAGTAGCCGATCGACAGCAGGATCGGCCGGCCTTCCCGGCGCGCCAGCGCCAGTGCCTCCTCGCCCCACGGATACCAGTCCACGGGGTTGTGCGCGTGCTGCAGCAGGTAGGGGCTGGTCTCGCCGGCGAGCCGGTTGCTGTGGCCGGGCTGGGCGGGTGTCGTCATCGCGAAGTTCTCGTGCTGCTCGGGTAGAATCGCGGCGCGCCCGATGATCCGGTCGCGGGGCTCGCGCTGCCCGAGCCGGCGTACAAGCCCGCTGCGGTCCGCGCCGAGCCAATATAGCGAACGCCGCGCCGTGGCGCAGGCGGGGCTCAAGGGCCGCAGGTACTCGTTGCGCCCTTTGTGGTGGCGCTGGCACTGGCGCGTGGCAGCGCATTCCTGTCCCGCGCGGGACTCCTCTAACAGCGGGAAGCGACTCCAGGTGAGCCCAACCGATTCCTCTCTGCCGTCCGCGACGGCCTCCGCTCCTTCTCCGGCCCGGACGCGCGCCGGGGCGGGGGCGGACCTGCCCGTGCTGAAGCTGCGGGCGCACGAAGAGCGCCGGCTGCAGGCGGGGCACCTGTGGGTGTTCTCGAACGAGATCGACGTCGAGGCGACGCCCCTCACGGCCTTTGCGCCCGGTGAAGCGGTGCGCATCCACACCAGCCGCGACCGTTTCCTGGGCTATGGCTATGTCAATCCGCGCACACTGATCGCGGCGCGCATCCTGAGTCGCGACCCCGCGCATCCGGTGGCGCGGCCATTGTTCGTGCACCGGCTGAAGGTCGCGCTCGCATTGCGCGAACGGCTGTACGCGACACCCCATTACCGGCTGGTGTTCGGCGAGTCCGACGGCCTGCCGGGGCTTGTGGTCGACCGCTATGGCGAGATCTGCGTCGCGCAGCTCGCAACCGCGGGCATGGAAGTGCGCAAGGCGGAGATCCTCGAGGCGCTGGAACGCACCGTGAAGCCGAAGGCGGTGCTGTGGAAGAACGACAGCGGCGTGCGCGAGCTCGAGGGCCTGCCGCTCGAGGTCGCGCCGGCGCTGGGCCAGGTTCCCGAAGAGGTCGAGGTGGACGAGGGCGGCATCGGATTCCGCGTGCCGCTCGCGGGCGGACAGAAGACCGGCTGGTTCTACGACCAGACGCGCAATCGCGCCGCCGTGGCCGCGCTCTGCCACGGTGCGCGCGTGCTCGACGTGTTCTGCTACGGGGGCGGCTTCGGCCTGCAGGCGCTGCGCGCCGGCGCGCAGGGCGCGCTGTGCGTGGACGCCTCGGCCGTGGCGCTCGAGCTCGTGGCGAAGACCGCGGCCGCGCACGGCCTGCCGGTCACGACACGCCGCGGCGACGCTTTCGAGGTGCTGGAGGCGCTGGCGCGCGAGGGCGAGCGCTTCGACGTGGTCGTGATCGATCCACCGGCCTTCATCCGCCGTCGCAAGGACCATCCCAAGGGCCTCGCGGCCTACCGCAAGCTGAACCAGCTCGCGATGCAGCTGGTGGAGCGCGACGGTTTTCTGGTGTCCTGTTCCTGCTCCTGGCATCTCGCCGAGGGCGAACTCATCGAGGCAATCCAGCGCGCGGCGCGCCACATCGACCGCTTCGCGCAGATCATCGAGCTGCGCGGCCAGGCCCCCGACCATCCCGTACACCCCGCGATCCCGGAGACGCGCTACCTGAAGGCCGTGGTCGCGCGCATCAGCCATGCATGATCGCGCGCCGGTGGAGCAGTCCGTAAACTGGCCGGCATGCTGACCTACCCCGACATCGATCCCGTCGCGATCGCGATCGGGCCCGTCAAGGTGCACTGGTACGGGCTCATGTACGTGCTCGGCTTTGCCGCGGCCTGGTGGCTCGGACGCCGCCGCGCCGCGCAGCCCGGATCGAGCTGGCGGCCCGCGGACGTCGACGACCTGATCTTCTTCGCCGCGGTCGGCGTGATACTGGGCGGTCGGCTGGGCTGGACGCTGTTCTACGGCTTCGAAAACGTGCTGGCCGAGCCGGCATCGCTGTTCATGGTCTGGCGCGGCGGCATGTCGTTCCACGGCGGACTGATCGGGGTGATGCTGGCGATGGTGTTGTTCGCGCACCGCCGCGGCCGCGCGACCGTGGACGTGCTGGACTTCATGGCCCCGCTGCCCGCCGTCGGGCTCGGTGCGGGCCGGCTCGGCAACTTCATCAACGGCGAGCTCTGGGGCAAGCCCACGGACCTGCCCTGGGGCTTCCAGGTGCACGGCGAGGTGCTGCACGCCTCGCAGCTCTACGAGGCCGCACTCGAGGGGCTGCTGCTGTTCCTGATCCTGTGGACGTTCACGGCGCGCCCGCGCCCGCGCTGGGTGCCTTCGGGGCTGTTCCTGGCCTGCTACGGCACGTTCCGGTTCCTGATCGAATTCGTGCGCGTGCCGGATGCCGATCTCGGCTATCTCGCGCTCGGCTGGGTCACGATGGGACAGATCCTGTCGGTACCCATGATCGTGATCGGCATCGCGATGATCGCCTGCGCGTACCGCGCGAATCGGCCGTCGGGTAATTTCACCGCGGCGGGTACGACCGCGGGCGACGGCCGGCCGCGCAGCGCGTCCGGCACCCGGCGCTCGCGGGCATGAGGCAGTATCTCGAGCTGATGCGGCTCGTGTACGAGCACGGCGCGATCAAGAGCGACCGCACCGGCACCGGCACGCGATCCGTGTTCGGCCACCAGATGCGCTTCGATCTGCGTGCGGGCTTCCCGCTGGTCACGACCAAGAAGCTGCACCTGAAGTCTGTCGTCATCGAGCTGCTGTGGTTCCTGCGTGGCGAGACGAATACGCGCTGGCTGCGGGACAACGGCGTCACGATCTGGGACGAATGGGCCGATTCCGAGGGTGAACTCGGGCCCGTCTATGGCCGGCAGTGGCGGGCCTGGGGAACCGCGGACGGGCGCAGCATCGACCAGATCGCCGAGGTCGTGAAGGATCTGCGCCGCAACCCGGACTCGCGCCGCATCGTGGTCAGCGCGTGGAACGTCGGCGAACTGGAGCGCATGGCGCTGCTGCCCTGCCATGCGCTGTTCCAGTTCTACGTCGCCGAGGGCCGGCTGTCCTGCCAGCTCTACCAGCGCAGCGCCGACATTTTCCTCGGTGTGCCGTTCAACATCGCCTCCTATGCGCTGCTGGTGCACATGCTGGCGCAGCAGTGCGATCTGGAAGTCGGCGAGTTCATCTGGACCGGCGGCGACTGCCACCTGTATGCGAACCATCTGGAACAGGCGGCGCTGCAGCTCGGCCGCGAGCCGCGCGCGGCTCCGCGCCTGACGATCCTGCGCCGGCCACCCTCGATCTTCGACTATGCCTTCGAGGACTTCGTGTTCGAAGGCTATGATCCGCATCCCGCGATCAAGGCACCGGTCGCCGTGTGAATGGCCGGCCCGCCACATCGCATCGTCCGCAGCTTGCCCGATCAAGGAGTACAGGCCGCCCATGTCCGCGACCAGCAACCAACGTGCCCCGATGTTCAAGGTCCGCAATTCGAAGATCCACGGCAAGGGCGTTTTCGCGCTGCGCCGCATCCGCAAGGGCACGCGCATCACCGAATATGTGGGCGAGCGCGTCTCGCATGCCGAGGCGGACCGGCGCTACGAGCACAAGGCCGATGACGACAACCACACCTTCCTGTTCATCGTCGACGGCCGCACGGTCATCGATGCCGGCGTGGGTGGCAGCGACGCGCGCTTCATCAACCACTCCTGCGATCCGAACTGCGAGACCGTGATCGAGGACCGGCGCGTGTTCATCGAGGCGATCCGCACCATCCAGCCGGGGGATGAACTCTCCTACGACTACCAGATCCAGCGCGAGGCCGGCGATCCGGAGGACATCGACGAGATCTTCCGCTGCCGCTGCGGGGCGGCCGGTTGCCGCGGCACGATGCTCTGGCCCCCGGAGCTGCGACGCAGGGCACAGAGCCCCGCGCGGCGTACGGCGGCCTCGCCCGGTCGCGGTACGGGCCGAAAGGGCGGGGGTCGAAAGACGAAATCCCGTGGCAAGACGCCGGTACATGCGCATGGCCGGTCGGCGGGCAAGTCCCGTGCGAAGGGTCGCGGCACCCGCCCTGCGCGGCGCTGAGGCTGCGGCAGGACGCGCCGGATCATTGCGGGGGAGATGAGCATGGCAGGCAGGAGCGGCATGACCGACCGTGAGCGGGCAGCGCTCCGCGCGCGTGTGGGCCAGGCGCAGCAGGCTGCCAGAATCCGCGTCGGCCGCGAAACGCAGGGACGGGGAGGCAAGGGCGTCACCGTGATCACCGGACTGCCGCTCGGGCCCGTCGCGCTCGAGGCGCTGGCGAAGGAACTCAAGGCGCGCTGCGGTGCGGGCGGCAAGGCGCGGCCCGACGGCGTCATCGAGATCCAGGGTGAACATCGCGATCTGCTGGTCGCGGAGCTCACGAAGCGCGGTTACCGCGCAATGCGCGCCGGCGGCTGAGAGCCTGGCCCGTGGCCGGGCGCGCTGTTCGAGGAGGGCAATCGCCACTGCCGATGGTGGCCCCGTCCCGGGCGGGCTCAGCGACCAGGACCGGTCCGTGCCGCGG
>CAYWMY010000251.1:0-4607 GCA_964459405.1 uncultured Steroidobacteraceae bacterium
CCGGCGACACCCTGCATTCCTCCGCGGGCGGGACCGGCGTGACGCACTGGTTGCAGGTCGGTTCCGGCAGGCCGCTGGCGGCCTTTGCCCGGAGATTCGACGAGGTGGTCGATGAGGCGGCAGCGGAGCCGCCGCCCATCGCGAAGGGCGGCAACGATGCGCTGCTCATCATGTACACCTCGGGTACGACCGGGCGCCCCAAGGGAGTGGTCCACACGCACCAGTCGGCCATCTGGGCCACGCTGAATCTGGATGCCAACAGCAGCTTTCGCGACGGCGACAAGTACCTCACGCCGATGCCGATGTTCCACACCGGCGGGCTCACCCCGCTGTCGGTGAACGTCTACCGGGGCGTCACCTCGTGCGTGATCGCCGACTTCGACGCGGAGCTGGCGTGGCGGCTGATCGAGCAGGAAGGTATCACGACCGGCTTCCTGGTCCCCACCATGCTGCAGTTCATGCTCGCGGTGGATGGGTACGGGCAACGTTTCAACTGTGCGTCGCTGCGGTGGGTCATGTCCGGAGGAGCGCCGGTGACCCGCGAGCTGGCGCAATCTTACGCCGATCTCGGGGTCCGGATCCTGCAGGCCTACGGCCTGACCGAAACCTGCGGCATGACCTCGATCATGGATCTGGAGACGGCCGGCGAGAAGCCGGACTCCATCGGCCGCGAGACGTTCCATGTCGAGGTGCGGATCGTCAATGAGCGGAACGAGGTGTGCGCGCCGGGTGAACCCGGCGAGCTGATCGCGCGCGGGAAGTCCGTGTTTCGTGAGTACTGGAACAATCCCGACGCAACGCGGGAGACCATTCGTGACGGCTGGCTCCATACCGGCGATCTGGCGGTCATGGACGAGGCCGGTTACGTCTTCGTCAAAGACCGGCTCAAGAACATGATCATCTCCGGCGGGGAGAACATCTACCCGGCGGAGATCGAGCGCACGCTGCTCGAGCATCCCGGGATCGCCGATGTGGCGGTCATCGGTCAGAAGAGCAGGCGATGGGGAGAATCGCCCGCTGCCATCGTCGTGCCCCGCGACAGTTCGCTGACCAAAGACGAGGTGCTGAGCTTCTGTCGTGCAAAACTGGCGGGCTACAAGCGTCCGAAACGCATCGAGTTCGTCGATGCGCTGCCGCGCAATGCGCTCGGCAAGGTCGTCAAGTTCGTCTTGAAGCAGCAGTTTCCCCAGGATGCACCCGAGTGATCGGGCACCTGCCCGGAACGGTGGATGAGCGCGTGTGGTCAGGATTTCATCATGAGTGACGCCCGGAACGAGACAGCCAGCGAACGGCAGATGCTGCGTGAAGCCGCTGCCGCATTCTGTCGGGAGCGTCTGGACACCGGGCGTCTGCGGGCGTTGCACGGGGCGGGCTCGGACTTCGACCGATCGGCGTGGCTCCAGATGGCGGAGATGGGCTGGGCCGGCCTGTGGATTCCGGAGGCGCATGGCGGCCTCGGTCTCGGTCTGGCGGACGCGGCGGTGGTCGCGGAGGAACTCGGGAAGGTCGTGGCCCCGGAGCCTTTCATCGAAACGGCGGTCGCGGCGGTCGCCGTGCTCGCACGCGCCGAGTCTCCGGGCGTGGCCTCGTCGGCGCTGCGGGACATCGCGGCGGGGCAACGGGTCGTCAGCGTGGCGTGGCCGCAGGAGGCGCATGCAGCGGGAGTCGACGCGACACACCTCGACGGGCGGTACCGGCTGAACGGCAGCTGCCGGAACGTCCTGCTCGCCCGCAGTGCCGATGCGTACATCGTCGTGGCGCAACTCGATGGCGAGGCGGGCCTGTTCTGGGTCGCACGCGATACGCCGGGCGTGTCGGTGGCGGCCCACGCGCTCGCCGACGGCACCTCCGCAGGCACGCTGTCGATGGACGCTGCCACGCTCGACGCCGCGAACCTGCTGTTGCGAGGCAGCGCCGCCGCCCGCGCCATCGCACGCGCGCGGCATGCGACCTACCTGATTGCGGCGGCCTATCTGCTGGGCGTGATCCAGCGGACGCTGGAGATCACGCTCGCCTATCTGCGTGCGCGCAGGCAGTTCGGGCGCGCGATCGGTTCGTTCCAGGTTCTGCAGCACCGGGCGGTGAACCTGTTCATACAGCAGGAGATGACCCGCGCGGTTGTCAACGAGGCGGCGGCGACGTTCGACGGGGACGAAGGCCACAGCTGCGCCGGGCGCGCCGTCCGGGCCAAGCATCGTGCCACCGAGGCGGCGCTGCTGGTCGTGAGAGAGGCCGTGCAGTTCCACGGTGCGATCGGATTCACGCTCGAATGCGATGTGGCGCTGTTTCTGAACCGCACACTGGTGATGGCGGCGCACTACGGGAACGCCGCCGGACTCCGGCGCGAGTTCGCCCGCATCATCGCCATCGAGCCCGCGGAAGACAGCCTCGACGGTGCCGGCCGGACGGTGACGGAACCGCCGGACGGCGACTGGAACCGCATGACGGAGGAGGACTTCCGGCTGCTGGTGCGGCAGTTCATCGAGGCTCACTACCCTGCGGAATGGCGATTCCCGTCGAGAAAACTCCGCTGGTCGGAGATCCAGGACTGGTTCGGGATCCTGTCCCGGAAAGGCTGGGTGGCTCCGAACTGGCCCCGGGAATACGGCGGGATGGGCCTCGATGCGGCCCGGCAGATCGTGTTCATGGAAGAGCAGGAGCGCTGGGGAGTGGCCCGGACACCGGCCGAACTCGGGTTGACCATGGTCGGGCCGATGCTGATTCACCATGGTACCGATGCCCAGCGCCGCAGGTACCTGCCGAAGATCCTGAGCGGCGAACATCGCTGGTGTCAGGGATATTCGGAGCCCAACGCCGGGTCGGACCTGGCAAGTCTGCGCACGACGGCAGTGCTCGATGGCGACGCTTTCGTCGTGAACGGGCAGAAGACCTGGACGACCATGGCTCTGGACGCGACGCACATCTTCATGCTCGTGCGCACCGACAAGACCGTGAAACCGCAGGCCGGTATCAGCTTCCTGCTGGCCGATCTCGCAACACCCGGCATCACCGTACGTCCCATCAGGAATCTCGCGGGCAACGAGGAGTTCTGCGAGGTCTTCATCTCCGGCGCCCGCATCCCGGCCGAAAACCTCGTCGGACAGCTGAACGGCGGCTGGCGGATCGCCAAGTCGCTGTTGACCTTCGAGCGGCTTTTCCTCGGCAGCCCGAAGCAGTCGCAGCAGGCCTTGCGACGCTTCGAGGCCCTGGCTGCCGCGCGCGGACTGTTCGACTCGCCCGCGTTCCTGGACCGGTTCACGCAGCTGCGCCTGGACGTCTGCGACCTCGAGTCCGCGTTCGTCCGGTTCGCCGAACAGGCCAAGGCGGGACTGCCGCTCGGTCCCGACATCTCCATCCTGAAGATCTGGGCGACCGAGACCTGTGCGCGTCTGTGCGAGCTGATGCTGGAGGCGACGGGTGCGGATGGGGCCACCGTCGGTGCGCTCGAGGATGGCGGTGTCGACGTCCTGAGCTATTACTACTATTCGCGCCCGCCCACGATTTTCGGCGGCACGAACGAGATCCAGCGCAACATCCTCGCGAAGGAAGTGCTGGCTCTGCCCAGCGAGTCGGCCGGCGCGGCGTAGGGAAGACGATGGATTCCCGATCTCTTTCGCGCCGTGTGGTGATCGAGCCCGGCAGCATCGCGGTCCGCGACATGCCTCGCGACGAGCGCCCGCCGGGCTGGAGTCGATTGCAGGTGCTCGCCTGCGGCATCTGCGGCACCGATCAGCACCTGCTTCATGGCATGGTCCTGCCGCCCGGCGTGAGTTATCCCGTGTATCCGGGGCATGAGGTTGCGGCCCGTGTCGTCGAGTCGGACCCACAGACCGGCCCGGAACCCGGCAGCATCGTCGTGCTGCATCCACTGCTGCCGTGCGGATCCTGTTCCGCATGCCAGGCGGGGGCGGACCAGCTCTGTCGCACGGCGGGCATGCTCGGCATCCATCACAAGGGTGGCCTGGCCGATGAGATGGTGTGGCGTTCCGACCGGCTCGTGCCGGTTCGCAACGTGGATCCGGTCGTGGCCGCGCTGCTGCCGGATGCCGTGACGACCGCCTACCATGCGATCCAGCGCGCGGCGATGCCGAAGGGCGGCAGGCTGGTCGTGATCGGGGCCGGCGGCGTCGGCACCAGCATCCTCAGGATGATCCGTGTCATCGATCCGACGTCTGAGGTCGTCGCCGTGGTGCGCAGCGAAGGTACCGCGGCCCGTGTCCGGTCGCTGGGGTTGCCCGTCGTTCAGGGGCTCGACGGCGCGGCACGCGCCGTCCGCAGGCTCATGGGCGAAGCCGATGCGGTGATCGAGTTCAGCGGCGTGGAAGCGGCCGCGAGCGAGGGTGTCCGGATGCTGCGGCGGGGTGGTCGCCTGGTGCTGGGGGCCATACTCGACGAGGAGTTCGCCCTGACAGCGACCTGCAGCGCTCTGGTCACCCGTGAAATCGAGATCGTGGGCACTTACACATCCACCGTATCGGATCTGCGCAAGGTGGTCGAGATGGTCGAAACGGCGCGCTTGTCGCTGGACGGAATGGTCAGCAAGGTCGTCCGCATGGATAACGTCGCCGAGGCATTCGCCATCCTGCAGCAAAGACCACCCGGTACTG
>CAYWMY010000252.1:0-3414 GCA_964459405.1 uncultured Steroidobacteraceae bacterium
GGCGGGCGGCCCCGTCAAACGGCGCACGAACGAAATTCCCGGTGCTCTGGATGTGCTGCCACACCGGTGTTGACACGCCGTCCGCTCATCCCGGCCGGGGCGGGCCCGATGTGCGCGCCGCCTGCGGCGATCGGCGGCCGTGGCCGCACGGTGGCGAAAGATTCACCGGCGCTGTGTATGCTTTGAGCGCGGCAGGACGTTCGGGCGTCTGAGTGATGTTGCTGTCGCGTATTCCTGCGGAGGGCGAGCCCCCATGACCATTCTGTCCCAGGCGAACTACGCGACTTTCGACCGGCGTGCAGGCGAGTATGCGCGGCAGCTCGATCTGTTTCCGGGCGAGGCGCTGGTGTTCGACCGTTACCGCCAGCAGTTTTCCGGAGCCGTGCTCGACATTGCCGTGGGGGCCGGCCGCACCACGCGGGCCCTGCTGCCGATGGCTCGTTCGTACATCGGCGTCGACTACTCCCCGGGCATGATCGAACAGGCGCGGCGCGCGCATCCGGGCGCGGATCTGCGCGTGATGGACATGCGTGAGCTGCCCGCGGCGCTGAGAGGCCACCGGTTCGATGCCATCCTGGTCTCCTTCAACGGCATCGACTACATCTCCTGGCAGAAACGCGAGAAGCTGCTCGGCGAGCTGCGGTCGCTGCTGAACGACGGCGGCGTGCTGGTGTTCTCGACGCACGATCTCGATCGCGCCGCGACGAATGCCCGTTTCCGCCTGCGCAAGGATCTGCGTCTGTCGCTGCGCGAGGTCCTGACCATGCCCAGGCGCGTGGTGCGGCTCTTCGTGCGCGGCCTGCCATGGATGTGGCGTGCCGCGCGCAACCGGGCCCGCAACCGGCGCCTGCAGGCCGCTTTCGACGGCTACGCCGTCGTCAACGACGACGGCGACGACTACGGCCTGCTGACCATCTACGTGTCCCGGGAACGACAGCTGCAGCAGCTCGTCGACACGGGCTGGGAGCCGATCGAGGTGATTCCAGCGGGTTCGGGTGACGAGCCGGAGTACATGCACTATTTCGTGGCCGGGCCTGCGCGGCCCAAAGGCGCCACGGTCGGGGCGCTGATCGCGGCGTTCGCCTTCCTGTTCGCCGATGTTGCGCTGGCCTGATCCGCGTCGCGCCGGTGTGACCTGCGTTGCACGATGATTCCTCCGCCACGTTAAGATTCGCGCCCGGCGCGCGCGTGTGGCGGGCGAGGATCGTGGCAGCAGGTTGAAGTGGCGATCATCAATGCAAGCGACCTGACACCGGGAACGGTGGTGGACAGCGATGTCTGCGTGATCGGTGGCGGTGTCGCCGGTGTCACGGTCGCGCGCGAGCTGGCCCGTGCGGGAAAACGGGTCTGCCTGGCCGAGAGTGGTGGCTTCGAACCGGATCCGGCCGTCCAAGCGCTCTACGAGATGAAATCGACCGGCTACCCGCAGCGGCCGGATTTCATGTCGCGCGCGCGCTATTTCGGCGGCAGCTGCAACCTCTGGGCCGGTCGCAGCATGGCGCTCGCGCCCCTCGACGTGGCCGAGCGTCCCTGGGTTCCGGGCGGCGCCTGGCCCATCGCATACGAGGAACTGGCCCGGTATTACCCGGCGGCCGCCGCGGTGCTCGGGCTGCCCCAGTGCGCGCAGGACCCGCTCGCCGTCGCGCGTCACCTGTCGCCGGACGAGCGCCGGTTGCTGGACACCCCCGACATGGTTCCGACGCTGTCGCTGTGGGGTCGCCGGGCGCTGCGGCTCGGCGCGGGCGACGCGCGCAGGCTGGCTTCGATGCCCGGCGCGAGCGTGCTGTTGTCGGCCTCGGCGACCGAACTGCGGACGCATGAGAGCGGCGAGCGCGTGGCCGAGGCCGTATTCAGGACGCTGAGCGGCATCGAGTGCCGCGTGCGGGCACAGCAGTTCGTCATCGCCTGCGGCGGTCTCGAGACCGCCCGCCTGCTGCTGGTGTCGCGGGACCGGCATCAGCACGGCATCGGCAACGAGCAGCACCTGGTCGGCCGGTTTTTCATGGACCATCCGCGTGCCGTGTTCGGCAAGGTTCACCTGTCAGCGGCCGCGCGGCTTCGGGGCCTGCGGGGCCGGCCGGTCGCGGACGGCAAGCTGCAGGTCGGCCTGGGATTTGCTCCCGAACTGCAGCGGCGCGAGGGGTTGCTGAACCACTATGTGACGCTGGAACTGCAGACCTCCGGATACACCGAGGCGCGATACCAGTCCTTCGTGCAGACCATGAAGGTGCTGCTGCGTCGCGGCCACGCGGGCAGCCGGCTCGATCTCGCCAAGCGCCATCTCGGGCGGCTGCCGGAGATGATCTATCTGCTGAGCCCCAAGGAACTGATGCCGCATCCGCTGTACCGGCTCTACGTCGCGCTGCGCGACACGCTGCCGCGCCGGCCGGTGCCACAGACGTTCGTGCCGGTTTACTTCTGCGAGCAGCCCCCGGACTCGGAGAGCCGGGTGACGCTGGGTGCGGACCGGGATGCGCTCGGGATGCAGCGACTGGTGCTCGACTGGCGTATCGACGATTCGGTCTACCGCGGCATCGACCGACTGCAGGAACTCCTGGCCCGCAGGCTGCGTGAAACCGGGCTCGGATCGCTCGAGCCCGGCCAGGGGCGGCCGGGGTTCACGGACGCCTCACACCACATGGGCACGACGCGCATGAGCCAGGACCCGCGTCGCGGCGTCGTCGATGCGCAGTGCCGCGTCCACGGGACCGGAAACCTGTTCGTGGCGGGCAGCGCGGTCTTTCCGAGTGCGGGACACGCGAACCCGACCTGGACGATCATCGCGCTGGCGCTGCGCCTCGCGAATCACCTGAAGACCGCCGCGGCGCATTGACCGCGCCGCCCCGGCCATGCACGTGGCGCTACGGAGCGCCGCGTGAGGGCTGCGGTGGCGAGGACCGGATCTGGTCGCGCACGCGCTCGGCGATGATGCGGTTGCCGAGCTCGTTCGGGTGGCCGTCGGTCTCGAAGTAGACCTGTTCGCCCCGCGCCCCGTGGGCACGAAG
The DNA here is from genome assembly GCA_964459405.1 of uncultured Steroidobacteraceae bacterium. Taxonomy (GTDB): domain Bacteria; phylum Pseudomonadota; class Gammaproteobacteria; order Steroidobacterales; family Steroidobacteraceae; genus CAYWMY01. The sequence goes on from CAYWMY010000252.1 coordinate 3,006, forward strand.
CACTTCGGTCAGGTCGAGCACCTCGTAGCCGTCGCGGTTCAGGCGGTCGATCAGGGGTGCAGAGGGGCCCTCAAAATAGTCGCCATCGCGCGAGAGATAGATGCGTGACTTGGTCGGGAAGACCACGCAGATCATGCGCGCATCGATGCTCGCGGCGAATTCCCGCGCCTTCGCGATCGCCTTCATCATGCTCTGGAACGACGGATTGTCGTCCTTCATCTTCCACGTGCTCTGGTCGTCCATGCGCGGCACGACCTGCACGCGCCCACCATTCGCGAGTTCGATGGTCTCGGGCTTGAACTGGTGCTTGTCGCGCAGGTTCTTGCGTATCGCGCGCAGTGCGACGAGCAGATAGCTGTCACCGAGCATGTCCGCCATCACGTTCGGAACATCGCCCGCGAAGAACCGG
>CAYWMY010000252.1:3424-4603 GCA_964459405.1 uncultured Steroidobacteraceae bacterium
GGAACTCGTCGTAGCTGCCACGCGACCCTTCCGCGACCCAGCGGTCGAAGTCCTCCACGTCCTGGATGTCGTTCGCGGGGTACAGTCCGTAGAGCAGTATCCGGGGCCGCACGGTCATCCCGAGCTTCTCGAAGGAGCGCGTGTACTGCCACGGCCCCGAGCCGGGCATGCCGAGATTGATCACGCGCGTCCCGAGTTCCGACTCCAGCAGGCTGGTCCAGGTGAGCGGGTGATCCACGCCATAGCCGAACACGAGCGAGTCGCCGACCGCGACGACATCCGCCTGCGCAGGCCAGGGGCTGCGATTGCGGAAGCCGTGCTCGTCCGTGGAGACGACGATGTCGAAATCGCGATTCTGCATGCGCTTCTGCTGCAGGGGCCTGAACCGTACGCCGAGATAGGGGTCCCGGACCGTCAGCAGGTCGTCGCGCTCGCCGCTCCAGAGCAGGCGCAGCTGCGCTTCTTCGGGAAGCCACTGCGGGAACAGGCGCAGCGCGACTTCCGCGACGCCGGCCGCGAACAGCAGACTCAGGCCCGTGAGCCACACGGGCGCCAGCCGGATCCACAGGGGTGGACGGGAACCCTCAGCCATCGGATTCACTCCGCCTTGCATCAGAACTGCACCCGATCCTGCCCCGGCCACGCATCTCAGTCGAGATCGAACTTCTGTTCGTAACGTTGCTTGAGGCCTTCCGGCTGGTTCTTCTTCTCCAGGAACGCGTTGCCCACGGCCAGGATCTCGATGTCCGTGCCCATGAAGCAGCGGAAACTGTCCGCAGGGGTGCACACGATCGGTTCACCGCGCACGTTGAAGCTCGTATTGACGACGACCGGGCATCCCGTGATGTCGCGGAATGCGCGGATCAGGTCGTAGTAGCGCGGATTCGTGTCGCGATGCACCGTCTGGATGCGCGCCGAGTAGTCGACGTGCGTGACCGCCGGAATCGTGGATCGCGCGACGTTCAGTTTGTCGATGCCGAACAGCGCCTCCTGCTCGGCCGTCATGGCGATGCGGTGCTCGGGCCTGACGTCGGCAACCAGCAGCATGTACGGGCTGTCGCCGTCGAGATCGAACCATTCGGCCACGTGCTCGCGCATGACCGAGGGTGCGAACGGGCGGAAGGACTCGCGGAACTTGACCTAGAGGTTCAGCAGCTTCTGCATGCTGGGCGAGCTCGG
>CAYWMY010000253.1:0-4586 GCA_964459405.1 uncultured Steroidobacteraceae bacterium
CCGGAGACGAACTCGCGGTCGTGCGAGACGAAGATCAGCGTGCCCGGATACTTCTCGAGCCCGATCTGCAGGGACTCGATCGTCTCCATGTCCATGTGGTTGGTCGGCTCGTCGAGCAGCATGACGTTCGGTCGCGTCAGCATCAGCTTGCCGTAGATCATGCGACCCTTCTCGCCGCCGGACAGTACGTGCACCGACTTCTTCACGTCGTCGCCGGAGAACAGCAGCCTTCCCAGCGTCGCGCGCACGATCAGGTCGTCGTCGGCCTTGCCGCTCCAGGTCGACATCCACGTGAACAGGTCGGTCCGGTCCTGGAATTCCGCCTGCGGGTCCTGCGGCATGTAGCCGGGTTCGGCGTTCTCGACCCAGGAGACGCGCCCGCGCGTGGGCTGCAGTTCGCCGGCGAGCAGGCGCATCAGCGTGGTCTTGCCGATCCCATTCGGGCCGATGATCGCGACGCGCTGTTCGGCCTCGATGGTGAAGTTCAGATCCGACAGCACGTCGGTGTCGGCGCCCGGGTCGCGGAAGCCGAGCTTCTCGACGGTGACTGCGGAGCGGTACAGCTTCTTCGCCTGCTCGAAGCGGATGTACGGGTTCTGCCGTGACGACGGGCGGATCTCCTCGACCTTGATCTTCTCGATCTGGCGCTTGCGCGAGGTCGCCTGGCGCGCCTTGGAGGCGTTCGCGGAGAAGCGGCGCACGAACTCCTGCAGGTCCGAGATCTGCGCTTTCGCCTTCGCGTTCGCCGCCTCGATGCGCTGGCGCGCCTGCGTGGAGGCGAGCATGAAGTCGTCGTAGTTGCCCGGGTAGATCCTGAGCTGCTGGTAGTCGAGATCGGCGATGTGCGTGCAGACCTGGTTCAGGAAATGCCGGTCGTGGCTGATGATGATCATCGTCGCGTCGTAGTCGTTCAGCGCGCGCTCGAGCCAGCCGATCGAGTGGATGTCGAGGTTGTTGGTCGGTTCGTCCAGCAGCAGCACATCGGGCTGCGAGAACAGCGCCTGCGCGAGCAGCACGCGCAGCTTGCGTCCCGGCGGGATCTCGCGCATCGGCCGGTTGTGCTGCGACTCGTCGATACCGGCGTCGATCAGGATGCTGCCGGCACGCGCCTCGGCGGTGTAGCCGCCGTACTCGGCGAACTTCGTCTCGAGCTCCGCGGCGCGCATCCAGTCGTCCTCGCCTGCCTCCGGGTCGGCATAGATGCGGTCGCGCTCCTGCATCGCGGCCCACATCTCGGCATGGCCCTGCATGACCACGTCGAGTACGCGCTCGTCCTCGTAGGCGAACTGGTTCTGGTTCAGCCTGCCGAGGCGCATGCCGGTCTGCAGCACGACGTTGCCCGCCGAGGGCTCCAGCTCGCCGCCCAGGATCTTCATCAGCGTGGATTTGCCGCAGCCGTTCGCGCCGATCAGGCCGTAGCGATTGCCGTCACTGAACTTGACGGAGACGTTCTCGAACAGGGGCCGGGCGTCGAACTGGATGGCGAGGTTTGTCGTGGCGAGCATGGTTGTCCGGTGTTTGGCGGGAGGCGCGACAGGCCGGTCCGCGCCGTTGGCAGACAACGGACGGCAGCCGGAAGCCGTATCGGGCGGCGATCGCGCGGTGGTCCGGGGCGCCGGCTGCCCGCAGAGCGGCAAGCCCGCGGGAATCCGGACGCCATCCGGGGATGGCGCGCGGATTCTAGCCGAAACACGCTGCCCGCACGCGCCGGCCGGTGCGGTGCCGGGCAAGGCCGGACGACAGCAGGCCCGGCGTCACCATCAGGCCGTTACGCGAAGCGGTGCCGCGACAGGGGCAGTTCGTGGATCGGCTTGCCGGTGAGGGCGACGAGCGCATTCACCACCGCCGGTGCGATCGGCGGCAGCGGCGGCTCGCCCACCCCGCCCATGGTCTCGCCGGACTCGATGATGATGGTGTCGATGCGGGCTGGCGCATCCTCGATGCGCAGCAGCGGGTAGGTGTTGAAATTGCGCTCAAGGGCACCGCCGCCGGCGATGTTGACCGCCTCGCCCATCGCGGCGGAGAGGCCCTGCACGACGCCACCCTCGACCTGCGAGCGCACGCCGTCGGGCAGCACGATCGAGCCGCAGTCGAGCGCGCACACCACCCGGTGCACGAACGGCCTGCCGTCACGCAGCGACACCTCCGCCACCTCGGCGCAGAGTGACCCGTAGCTCTCGACGTAGGCCATGCCGTGCGCGCGCCCGGGCGGCAGCGCTTCTCTCCAGCCGGCCGCCTTCGCGACGGTGTCGATCACGTTCAGCGCACGGGGATCGTGCGCGAGCAGCTCGCGGCGCAGCAGGTACGGGTCGCGCCCGAGCGCCCGGGCCACCTCGTCGATGAAGCACTCGAGGAAAAAACCGTTCTGCGTCGCGCCCACGGAGCGCCACGGCGCCATCGGCACCGGCTGGTCGACGCGCGCCCACTCGACGTGGAAGGCGGCCGGCTTGTAGCGCGACTCGCGGATCGTCTGCACCGACGAGACGTCCAACTCGCCCGCCGCCAGACCCTGCGGGCTGAAGGAGGCGGAGAGCGCCGGGCCTGCGGTGCGAACATGCAGGCCGGTCACCCGGTCCTCGGCATCGACCGCCGCCTTCAGGCGCGCGACCTGAGCCGGGCGGTACCAGCCCTGGCCGAACTCGTCCTCGCGGCGCCAGAAGTACTTCACCGGCCGCCGCATCGCCCGTGCCGTGATCACCGCGGCTGCGATGGAGTCCGCGCCGAGTCGCCGGCCGAAACCGCCGCCGAGCAGCGTGGTGTGCAGGCGCACCTTGTCGGGCGGCACGCCGGCGGCTGCGGCCGCCGCGTTGCGATTGCGGTCCTGCGTCTGTACCGGCGCCCAGATGTGAACGGTGCCCCCGGCGTCGATCTCGACGGTGCAGGTCCAGGGCTCCATTGGTGTGTGCGCGAGGTAGGGAGCTTCGTAGTCGGCCTCGATGATCCGCGTCGCTGCCTTCGCCACCGCCGCCCAGTCGCCATCGGTGCGCGCACCGATCGCGGGCACGTCCGCTGCGAGGCCGCCGCGCATCTGCCGCGAGATCGTCGCCGAGTCGAGACGGTCGTGCGGCGTGGCCTTGAAGCGGATGTGCAGCTTCTCCGCACCCTGCAGCGCCGCCCAGCTGTGGGTCGCGACCACGGCCGCCCCGCCCGGGACGGCGACGACGTCGAGCACCCCGGGCACCGCCGTGGCTGACTCGCGATCGAATCCCTCGAGTTCGGCGCCGAACGCGTCTGACAGCCGCGCGCAGGCGTACACCATGCCGGGGCGGCCCATGTCCGAGGCGAACACGGGCTCACCGCGCACCTTCGCGGGCAGGTCCACGCGCGGCACCTTGCGCCCCGTGTAGCGCTGCTCCGACGCCGGTCGCAGCGGTGGTTCCGCCGGCAACGGCAAGGCGCCCGCTGCCGGCGCCAGCGTACCGATGCCCAGGCGGCGCTGGCTCGCCGTGTGCACGACCGCACCGCGCTCGAGCCGGCACTCCGCCACCGGAACGCCCCATTGCGCGGCGGCGGCAGCCAGCAGCACCTCGCGTGCCTGCGCCGCCGCTTTGCGCAGTGGCCCGTACCACGCGCGCACGCCCCAGGATCCGCCCGACCCCATCTGCCCGTTGCGCCGGAACGGATCGGCGGGCTCCGCCGTCACAACGCTGACCTGCTCGAGGTCCGCGCCGAGCTCGTCGGCGATGATCACCGCGTGGCCGGTGTGCGTGCCTTGCCCCATCTCGGTGGTCGGCGAATGCAGGAGCACACGCCCGTCCGGCGATACCTCGAGGTACGCCGTCACCCAGGCCGTGGCGGGCGCCCCGCCCACCGCCAGGGCGTCGCAGAGCGGCACGGACACCGCGATCGCGAGCGCACCCGAACCCAGCACGAATCCGCGTCGCGTCAGCATGGTCAGCCCTCCGCCTTCGGCGCCAGCACCGCGGCCGCACGGCGCACCGCAGCCTCGATGCGCGGGTACGTGCCGCAGCGGCACAGCACGCCGTTCATGCCGGCGCGGATCTGCGCATCGCTCGGGCGCGGCGTCTGCTCGAGCAGCGCCACGGCCTGCATGATCTGCCCGCTCTGGCAGTAACCGCACTGCGGCACCTGCTCCTCGAGCCACGCCTGCTGCACCGGGTGGTCGCCGCCGAGGCCCTCGATGGTGCGGATCTCGTCACCGGAGACGTCCTGGAGCCGCACCACGCAGGCGCGCACCGCGCGGCCATTGACATGGACGGTGCAGGCGCCGCAGGCGCCGATGCCGCAGCCGTACTTCGCGCCCTTCAGGCCGAGGAAGTCGCGCAAGGCCCAAAGCAGGGGCATGTCGGGATCCGCCTCGATGGCGCGGTCCTCGCCGTTCACCTTGAGCGTGATCTTCATCGCCTGCTCCGGATTCGACGTCGGCGCGGGGCGCCGGACCAGGCTCGCAATCTAAACCAATCGCCGCACCCGCTGAAGTCGCCGTCATATCCGGGCCGATGCTCCGCGGTGGCCCACCCCCGGGGTGCGTGGCTCCGACCGCCCCGTTCCGGAAATGTCCGCGATAGCGACGCTCTATCGCCGCAATCGCAGCTATCGATTTCACGCCGGGCGCGCCAGGGCCC
>CAYWMY010000254.1:0-4556 GCA_964459405.1 uncultured Steroidobacteraceae bacterium
GGCAGGCCGTTCAGGATCAGCCCCATGCTGCTGCGCTTGTCCATGATCGTGCCTCTCCTCGAGCGGCCAGCAGGAACCCAGCATGCCACAGATCTGCGGGCCATCGGTTCCCGCCCGATGCGCACGACGAGCCAGGCCACGCCGCGCAAGGCCCCAGAACCTGGAGTTTCTTTCGCCAGCGGCTGTTGCACCCATGACCAGAAGAAGCGGTGCCACGCGAGGGCCGTCTGGCCGCTAATGTCACCAGGTCCGAAGGCCCCGAATCCGTACCGCACGCCTCGGGGTGCCGGTCTGGGGTATTCTTCGCGGCCGTCCGCGAACCCGCGGACCCCCCTCGAGAACACTGCGCGGAGCGATTTGATGACGACGAAGTTCCTGCTGGCGGAGTCCGACCTGCCGAAGCACTGGTACAACGTGGTGGCCGACCTGCCGAGTCCGCCACCGCCCCCGATGGGACCGGACGGCAAGCCTGTCACGCTCGACGCCCTGACCGCGATCTTTCCGCCCGCGCTGATCGAACAGGAGGTCAGCAGCGAGCGCTGGATCCCGATCCCCGAGGAAGTGCGCGACATCTTCAGGCTCTGGCGCCCCACTCCGCTGCATCGGGCCTACCGCCTGGAGCGCGCCCTCGGGACGCCGGCGAAGAGCTACTACAAGAATGAGTCCGTGAGCCCGGCCGGCTCCCACAAGCCGAACACCTCGATTCCACAGGCCTGGTACAACAAGGCGGCCGGCATCAACCGCCTGACCACCGAGACGGGCGCCGGCCAGTGGGGCTGTTCGCTGGCACTCGCGGGCCAGCTGCTCGGCCTCGAGGTGCGGATCTACATGGTCAAGGTCAGCTATCACCAGAAGCCCTACCGGCGATCGATGATGCACACCTGGGGCGCGGAGGTCTTCGCGAGCCCGACCAACATGACCCAGGCCGGACGGCAGATCCTGGCCCAGCATCCGGATACCCCGGGTTCGCTCGGAATCGCGATCTCGGAGGCCGTCGAGGAGGCGGTCGGTCGGGCCGACACCAACTACGCGCTGGGGTCGGTGCTGAACCACGTGATGCTGCACCAGACCGTCATCGGTCTCGAGACCCGCCGGCAGATGGAGATGGCGGGCGACTATCCCGACATGGTGTTCGCCTGCTGCGGTGGCGGCTCGAACTTCGCCGGTCTGGCCTTCCCGTTCTTCGCCGACAAGGCCGCCGGCCGCAAGGTGCGGCTGGTCGCGGTCGAACCAACTTCCTGCCCGACCCTGACCAAGGGCGTATATGCCTACGACTACGGCGATGCCACCGGACTGACGCCCCTGCTCAAGATGCATACGCTCGGCCACGATTTCGTGCCGCCCGGCATCCATGCGGGGGGGCTGCGCTATCACGGCGCGGCGCCGCTCGTGAGCCAGCTGGTGCACGAAGGGCTGGTCGAGGCTGTGGCCATTCCACAGCTGGAGACGTTCCAGGCGGGTGTGCTGTTCGCGCGCACGGAAGGTATCGTGCCCGCGCCCGAAGCCACGCACGCGATCGCGGCGACCCTGCGTGCCGCGCGCGAGTGCAAGGCGACCGGGGAGCCAAAGACCCTGCTCTTCAACCTCTCGGGCAACGGTCTGCTGGACATGGCGTCCTATGACCGCTTCTTCGCCGGCGAGCTGCAGGACTACGAATACCCGACGGAAGCGATCCGCGAGTCGCTCGCCCACCTGCCGAAGATCGGCTGAACCCGTGCCTCCGGGTGCGGTCTGGCGGGGAGCCCGCCAGACCGCGCCGGGTCCTTCGCTCAGGCCGCCCGCCCGCGCAACCACCGGTGCCGCATGCGCGACCTGTGCGCCGCGGCAGACGGCACTCGGCAGCTTTCGGCCTCAGGCGACCGATTCGCTGCTGCTGCGCCCCAGAGAACGGTCACGGAACTCGCTGGGCGACACGCCCACCCAGCTGCGGAACGCGCGCGAGAAGCTGCTGATGTCCGCGAAACCGAGCAGGTAGGTCACCTCGCTGACCGAGTGCAGTCCCTGCTGGATGTACTGGATCGCAAGTTCCTGCCGCGTCTCGTTGAGCAGGTGGCGGTAGCTGGTGCTGCGCGCCGCGAGCTTGCTCTGCAGCGACCGCTCGCTCATGTTGAGCTGCGCCGCGATCTTCTCCTTGTCGCACTGGCCGGAGGGCAGCTGCTCGACCAGCAGCGCGCGCACGCGGGCGATGATGTCGTCGCGATCCATGCGCGCCAGCAGCGCCATCACGACCTCGTCGTTGCGCCGTGCCAGCTCGGTGTTGCCCGCGGGCAGCTCCCGGTCCATGTCCCACAGCGAGAAGACCAGCCGGTTCTCCTCGCAGCCATAGCGCACCTCGGTGCGGAAGAATCTCTCGAACTGCTGCACTTTCTCGTGGGGCCGCGCACGGCGCAGGCAGACGGCAAGCGGCGCGAAATCGGGCTCGTAGATTTCGCGGATGAACCGCACCAGCGTCGCGACCCAGGCGTCCTGCGGGTAGTACTGCTCGCGGTCGATGGTGGGCACGAGGACCAGGCGGCCTTCGGTCGCGGTGCGCTCCATCTGGCATTCAGCGTTCGTGGTCACGAGCCGGAAATAGCGCACCACGCGCCGGCAGAAGGATTCGAGCGTGTTGCTCGCCAGCAGCGCGAAACCCAGCGCATTCAGCGAAGTGGGATGCACGAACTCCGCGATCGACAGGCCGAACGCGGGATCGTTGGTGGCCGAGTGCGCGAGCGCATAGACGCGCGTCATCGACGCGGCAGGGAACCGCTCGGTCGGCTTGCGCGCCAGCGCCAGGTCGATACCCGCCGCCGCGAAGATCGCCTTGCTGTCCAGGCCGCGCGCCTCGAGTGCCTGTGCGACCGCATTGGCCCAGCCGGCGATGATATGAGGATCCCTGACTTCCGCTGCGCTCATTCCAAAAGCCTCGCGATTCCTCCCCTCGATGGATTCATCATTGGCCTGCGATGGTCCGGAATGCAAGCATCGGCGGGTCGCGCGGTCCATCACTGACGGGATCGGCCTCGCGCAGGGGCCCGTGTCCGGGCCCGCGTATTGCGCTGCACGTACAGTTCTGTTGCGATGCGGTATCGTGCGCGGCCGGGAAGTCCTCCGTGCATGGCCAGCGTGACGCGCCCGGATGGTCGCTTCAGAACGCACTCACGCCGGTCAGCTCCTTGCCGACCACGAGCTGATGCACGGACTCGGTGCCTTCGTAGGTGATGACACTCTCGAGGTTCATCATGTGGCGCACCGGGACGTATTCGGCGCTGATGCCGGCGCCTCCCAGCATGTCGCGGCAGTCGCGCGCGACGTCGAGCGCCATCCGCACGTTGTTCCACTTCGCGAGTGAGATCTGCGTGGGCTGCACCTTGCCGGCGTCCTTGAGGCGACCGAGCCGCAGCGCGAGCAGCTGCGCCGTGGTGATGCGCCGGGCCATGTCGGCGAGCCGTGCCTGGATCAGCTGCGTGTGCGACAGGGGCCGGCCGAACAGCTCGCGCGTGCCGGTGTAGTCGATGAGCTGTTTCAGACAGGCCCGGGCCGAGCCGATGGGACCCCAGCTGATGCCATAACGCGCCTGTGACAGGCAGCTCAGCGGACCGCGCAGGCTGCTCACGCCCGGCAGCACGTTCGCCTCCGGCACGCGCACGTTGTCGAAGAAGAGTGCCGAGGTTACCGAGGCGCGCAGCGACATCTTGTTCTCGATCTCGGGCGCGTCGAAGCCCGTCATGCCGCGCTCGACCAGGAAGCCCTTGATGCCCTCTTCGGTGCGTGCCCAGACGACGGCGACATCGGCGATGCTGCCGTTGGTGATCCACATCTTGGAGCCGTTCAGGACCCAGTCGCCGCCCTGGCGCTTCGCATGGGTCTTCATGCTGGCCGGGTCCGAGCCACCATGCGGCTCCGTGAGCCCGAAGCAGCCGATGGCCTCGCCGCGCGCCATCGGTGGCAGCCAGCGCTGCTTCTGCTCTTCGGAGCCGAAGGCATGGATGGGGTACATCACGAGGCTGCTCTGCACGGACACGAAGCTGCGCAGGCCGCTGTCTCCGGCCTCGAGTTCCTGGCAGATGAGGCCGTAGCTGACGCTGTTCAAGCCGGCGCAGCCGTAGCCCTGGATGCTGCTGCCCAGGAGACCCAGCGCCGCGACCTCCGGGATCAGCTCGCGCGGAAAGCGGTGTTTCTCGAAACACTCGCGGATGATCGGCAGCACGCGGTCGTCCACGAAGCGCGCCACGGTGTCCTGCACCATCGCCTCGTCGTCGGACAGCTCCGAGCGCACGTCGAACAGGTCGAGAGGGTCTAGCGGGCTGGTCATCGCCTGAATTCCTGAGAAAACGGGTCGGGACGTTCTACCAGAGGCTGGCCGCCACCGTTAGGCGGTTTGCGCAGGCGCGTTGGCGGAACGCGCGCCCGGCCGGTCCGGGCATTGCCCAGGGCCACGCAATACTCAGCCCCGCAGCGACAGTTTCGACCTGCGGAGGCTCTGCAGTCGGGCATTGCCCAGGGTCGCGCAACACTCACGGCCCAGGTCAGGTCCGCCCCGGTCCCCGGATGACGTAGTCCCGCAGATCGACCTG
>CAYWMY010000255.1:0-4545 GCA_964459405.1 uncultured Steroidobacteraceae bacterium
CGGCGATCTGAACTACACGGGCTCGGTGTCGCGATTCTAGACCGGGGGCTACCGCGAGTGGAGTGATGCACGCAAGGATCAGATCAACTCGCGCTTCCGGCACGCGATCAATGCACGCTCATCGCTGACCGTTGTGCTGAACTACCTGGACCAGCCGGACAACCGGGATCTACTTGGCCTCACGGCCGCGGAGGTTGCGGCCTCGCGTCGTCAGGCGAGCCCCGTGGCGCTGCAGTTCCGGACACGCCGCAGCCTGGAGAACCTGCAGGGCGGCGCCGTGTACGAACACGCGGTCACGGACGCGGACAGCGTGCGCGTCATGGGATACGCGGGTACCCGCAGCAACGAGCAGTACCTCGCGATCCCGACCACGACCCAGAATGGCCTCCGGCACTCCGGCGGTGTCAGCACTTTCGACCGCGACTTCTGGGGCACGGGCCTGCGCTGGACGCACCGGAGCGATGCGCTGACGCTGACCATGGGCGCCGAATATGAACGCGCCGAAGATGCGCGCAAGGGCTACCTCAACACGCTCGGCCAGCGCGGTGCGCTCAAGCGCAACGAAGCCAACACGGTCTGGCAGGCCGGCGGCTTCGCACAGGTCGAGTGGCGGCTGGCAGAGGCCTGGCGTCTGTCCGCCGGGCTGCGTTACACGAAGGTCCGCTTCGATTCACGCGACAAGTTCATCTGCACCACGACCCTGATCACGGCCCCGGGTGCGACGGCTGGGTCGTGCAGCGGCAGCACGGCGACCATCACGGCGACGAATCAGAACCCTGACGACAGCGGTGCGGTGAGCCACGATGCCTGGACGCCGGCCATCGGTCTGCTCTATGAACTGTCGGACAGCATCAACCTCTATGCGAACGCCGGGCGCAGCTTCGAGACCCCGACATTCATCGAGCTGGCCTACCGCCCGGACGGCCGCAGCGGCCTGAACCTGGAGCTCCAGCCGAATGTGAGCGACCATTACGAGATCGGCGCCAAGATCCAGCTGGGCGAGCGCATCCGGCTGAACCTCGCGCTGTTCCAGATCAACACCGAGCGCGAGATCGTCACGGCGACCAATGCGGGTGGCCGCACCAGCTTTCAGAACGCGGGCGACAGCCGGCGCCGCGGCGCCGAGTTCGCGCTCGACGCGCGCCTGCGCGCAGGCTTCAGCACCTACCTGTCGGCCACCTGGCTGCATGCGGAGTTCCGCGACGCGTTCCGCGCCTGCAGCGGAATCCCCTGCTCGGTCGCACAGCAGGTGCTCGTACCGGCCGGCAACCACGTTCCCGGCGTACCGCAGCACACCGTCTACGGCGAGCTCACCTGGCAGCATGCGGCCACCGGCCTGCGCACCGCCGTGGAAGCGCGCTGGAGCAGCAAGGTTCACGTCAATGACCTGAACACAGCGAGCGCTGGCGACTACCTGGTCGCGAACCTGAGCGCGGGATTCGAGCAGCGGACCAGCAACTGGCGTTTCACCGAGTTCGTGCGGGTGGACAACGTGTTCGACGAGAAATACGTGGGCGCGGTGTATGTCAACGATGCCAACGGCCGCTTCTTCGCACCCGCGCCAGGGCGTAACTTCATCGTCGGCGTGAACGCGAGCTTCGCATTCCGCTGAGCCGATCCCGCGGACCTGGCAGCCGCGAGGCGGCGGGAACAGCTGGCGCGGACCCTGCGGCCGCCGTGGCGGCCGCGTGGAGCCACCGACGCCGATTACGGAATCCAAGGGGGGTACCGACGTGGATAGACTCGACAGGCTCTGGGCGATGGAAGAAATCCGGCAGCTGAAGGGACGTTACTTCCGCTTCCTCGACACCAAGGACTGGGACGGCATGCGCACGATCTGGACGGAGGACGCCGTGTTCGACGCGCGCGCGGGTCTCACGATCGGCGACGGGACACAGACGGGCCCTTCGGGCAGCGACGACTGGCTCTACTCGGGCCGCGACAACATCGTGAACTTCATCGCCTCGGTCGCGATCCGCCCGACCGCCCACCACGGCCACTGTCACGAGATCGAAATCCTCTCGCCCACGGACGCACGCGGCATCATCGCGATGGAGGACTACATGTGGCCGGTGATCGGCGATACACGCCGCCGGACGCTGCACGGCTTCGGCCACTATCACGAGGAATACCGCTGCGTGGACGGGCGCTGGCAGATCCGGCGCTCGAGGATCACGCGCCTGAACGTGATGACCGACGCCAGCGCCTGAGCGCCGCCCGTTACGACGACGGCGACGCCACCGCGCCGCCCCCGGCGTCTCACGTCGCCTTCAGCCCCGGTCAGGTGACCAGGATCTCCGGCGAGGCCTGATGCACGTCGCCGAGGCCCGTGAGCGCGAGCGAGATGTCGAGCTCGTAGCGGATCATGTCCAGCACCTTCGCGACGCCAGCCTGCCCGCCGGCGCCGAGGCCGTACAGGTACGCGCGCCCGAGGATGCACGCATCCGCACCGAGCGCGAGTGCCTTCAGGATGTCCTGGCCCGAACGCACGCCGCCGTCGATCAGCACCTGACCGCGACCGGCAACACCGTCAACCACCTCCGGCAGCATCGAGATGGTCGAGGCCGCGCTGTCGAGCTGGTTGCCGCCATGATTGGACACGCTGACCGCGTCGGCGCCGTGTTCCATCGCGAGCCGCGCGTCCTCGGCACCGCACACACCCTTGATCAGGATCCGGCCGGGCCAGACGCTGCGCAGCCACTCGAGGTCCTTCCAGGTCACGGTCGGATCGAGCTGGTCCAGGATCGGTGCGAGGTCCGAAGGATCGTCGATGTGGTCGGTGAAGTTGTTGAACCCGGCCTTCGGGCCGGTCAGCATGCGCCACATCCAGCCGGGCCGGCTGGCGAAATCCCAGAGGGTGCGCAGACTCAGCTTCGGCGGGAAACCCATGCCGTTGCGCACCATGCGACTCTGGATACCGGCCGCAGCCCAGGTGACCGTCATCACGAGCACCGGGCTGCCGGCCGCGGCGGCACGGTCGAGCAGCGCCCGCAGCAGGCCCCGGTCCTTGAGCATGCAGAACTGGAACCAGAACGGGCCCGCCGCCGCAGCCACTTCCTCGATGGTGCAGATCGACAGCATCGCGAGCGTGTAGGGAACGCCGGCCGCGGCCGCCGCACGCGCCGCGTGCACCTCGCCCGCGCCACCGTGCACGACACCTCCCAGACCTACGGGCGCGAGCACGGCCGGCATGGACGCAGGCTGGCCCAGGATCGTGGTTGCCAGAGTGCGCTTCGCGACGTCGCGCAGGCCGCGCGGCCGGAAGCGAATCCTCTCGAAGTCCGCGGTATTCGCGCGCAGCGTGATCTCCTCGAACGCGCCGCCGTCCACGAAATCGAACACCGGCCGGGGAATACGCCGCCGCGCGGCTTCGCGCATGTCCGTGACGGTCACGATTCGATCCATCATGAGCAGTTTCTCCGCGGCATCGCCGCAGCCGAGGTCAGAACAGTCCCAGGCCCCGGTCGACGAACCAGTACGCGGCCATGCAACCCGCCACCCAGGCGACGCCGGAGCCGACACGCTCGACGGCCCCGGGCGCACGCTGCACCGTGGTGCTGCGCAGCAGGAACAGGGCCAGCGCGCATCCCAGCACGAAGATCAGCTGCCCGGTCTCGATGCCGAGGTTGAACGCGAGCAGCGCGAGCGGCAACTCGGTCTGCGGCAGGCCGATCTCACGCAGCGCCGAGGCGAAGCCGAAGCCGTGCAGCATGCCGAAGGCGGACGAGATCGCAACGGGGTGGCGCCACGTCAGCGTGCCGTGGTGCGGCTCCACGATCTCGGCGGCCACGAACATGATGCTGAGCGCGATGGCGGCCTCGACGGGGGGGCCGGCCAGTCCGGCCACACCGAGCGTGACGGCGGTGATGGTGACCGCATGGCCGAGCGTAAAGCCGGTCACCGTGAGCAGGACACGCCGCGGTGTGCGCGCGATCAGCAGCAGACACAGCAGGAACAGCAGGTGGTCCCAGCCCTCGAGGATGTGCTGGACGCCGAGCGTGAAGTAGTCGCGCAGCACGCCCCGCGCCGTTTCGGGCTGCGGCAGCGTGAGTTCGGTGGCACCGGGCTCCGCGAGCACCGAACGCGTCTCGCCGGACTGCCAGACGATGCGCGCCAGCGTCGGCACGGCGGGCTTGCCGCCGGGATAGCGGAGCTCGAGCCGCGCCCCGCCGATGCCTCGTGCGCAGCGCAACACCACGGCCTCGGCCGTCGGCTGCGCGCTCGTCGCGGTCTCGCGTGCGGGCCGGCACCCGGGCTCGATCGCGAAGGCCGGCCGTACGAATTCCGGCACGCTGGGCGGCAGAATCAGACGTGCGAGGTACAGATCCGTCGCGCGCTGCTCCAGTGTGACGACGACGGGCAGACCGTCGTGCGCGCGGGCCATGCCGGCGGCGAGCACGGCGGCGACGAACGTCAGCATCAGCAGACGCTGCCTGGCCATCAGCGCAGCGCCTCGAGATCCGAGGACAGGCGGACGCGATAACCTGCGACGATACGATCCAGTGCCTGCTGCTGACGCTCGCGGGCCGCGGCCTGTGCGGCATC
>CAYWMY010000256.1:0-4535 GCA_964459405.1 uncultured Steroidobacteraceae bacterium
GTCCGCCCGCTGCACCGGCCGACCCGGCGGTAACGCACCGAGGTCCGAACTTTAATGGTTAGCGCCGCTTTGTTGCAACGTGTTTGAGGTTTGCCTGCCCTGCGCCCCAGATCGAGGTTGTTTTCATGACACACACGACGGCCGACAGCCGCTGCTGGAAGCTGCACCAGCACCCCGTCGGCAACGATTTCGCGGCCGCTTTCCGGCTCGAGACCGGGCGGGTACCGACACCCGCCGACGGTGAAGTGCTGATCCGCAACGACTATGTCTCGCTCGACGCGGGCACGCGCATGTGGATCACGCCGCGCACCGACGCCTACCAGCCGCCGCTGCCGCTCGGCACGCCCATGCCCGGGCTCGTGCTGGGTCGCGTCGTCGAATCGCGTGCTGCGGGCTTCAAGGCCGGCGATCTCGTGCGCGGATTCGGCCGCTGGGGCGACCACTCCTGCGTGGTGCCCGCCATGGCGGCGCTCAGCGTGCTGGATGAAAGCGTCGCCGACCCCCGGCAGCACCTGGGCGTGCTCGGCATGAACGGCTGGACCGCCTATCACGGCATCGTCGAGACCGGCCGCACGCGTCCCGGCGAGACCGTGCTGGTCTCGGCGGCGGCCGGCGCCACGGGCCTGCTGGCGGCGCAGATCGCGCGCAACATGGGCTGCCGCGTCATCGGTCTCGCGGGCGGCGCCGAGAAATGCCGTGTGCTCGTCGAGCAGTTCGGGCTCCACCAGGCCCTCGACTACAAGTCCGTGGACGTCGAGCGCGTACTCCGGGATGTGCCCGGCGGCATCCACGTCTATTTCGACAACGTCGGCGGCCCGCTGCTGGATGCTGTGCTGCCGAACATGGCGCACTACGGTCGCGTGGCCGTGTGCGGGCTCGTGGCCACCTACACCGCCGAAGGATCCGCCCCGGGACCGAAGCGCTTCGACCAGGTGCTGATGCGCCGCCTGTCCATCACGGGCTTCTTCTCACCCGATTTCGCGGCGCGCGGCCCCGAGTACAACGCGCTGCTGCGCCCCTGGCTCGATGCGGGGCGCATCACGATGCCCTTCGATGAAACCTCGGGACTCGAGAACATCCTGACGGCCTACGGCAAGCTGTTCACGGGCGCCAACATCGGCAAGGTGCTGGTCAAGCTGGCCTGAACCGGAGTACCGGTGTCGTGGGGCCGCCGCAGCCGGGCCGCAGCCCCCACGCCGCCGTGCATCCAGAACGCGGGCGGCCCCCTCGAGGACACCGTGTCGTGGCGGAGCGCAGAGTGGAATGACGGCCATCGGCAAGGTACTGCTCGCCCACCGCTTCGACGAGGAGCGGCTGTGGGCCTGCCTGGAAACACAACTGCCCGGCTTCACCGGCCCCGCCACGCTGCATCAGTTCCAGGGCGGCCAGTCGAATCCGACTTACCTGATCACGACCGCAGCACGCCGCTACGTGCTGCGCAAGAAGCCGCCTGGTGAGCTGCGGCCCGGCGCACACCTGATCGAACGCGAATACCGGATCCTGCGCGCACTCGCGGGCACGCGCGTGCCGGTCGCACGCGCGCTGCTGCTGTGCGAGGACCGGTCGGTGATCGGCACGGCCTTCTACGTCATGGACTTCGTCGCGGGGCGCATCTGCGAGGACGTCGCACTGCCGGCCGTGCCCGTGGCGCAGCGGCGCGCGCATTACGAGGCCATGATCGGCACGCTCGCAGCGCTGCACAACACCGACTGGCGCGCGCTGGGGCTCGCGGATTTCGGCAAGCCCGACCGCTACATCGAGCGTCAGGTCGAACGCCTGTCACTGCGCCCGCCGGGCCCGGGCTCGGCGGCAACGCCGCTGCTCGATGCGCTCGGCGACTGGCTGCGGCGCAACCTGCCGCGCGACGAGACCGTCACGATCGTGCATGGCGACTTCCGGCCCGGCAACCTGATCTTCGCGCCGGACGCCCCGCGCATCGCGGCGGTGCTGGACTGGGAACTCGCGACGCTGGGCCATCCGCTCTGCGACCTGGCCTTCCTGTGCACGATGTATCACCTTCCCCCCGGCACGCGGCGCTTCGACGGTCTCGCCGGAGTCGATCTCGTGGCGCTCGGGCTGCCGGACGAACGCGAGGTCGTCGCGGCCTACTGCCGCGAGACGGGCCGATCGAGCCCGTCCGACTGGCGGTTCTTCCTCGCGTTCGCGTTCTTCCGCGTCGCGGCGCTGTGCCAGAGCGTCTACGCGCGCGCGCTCGCCGGCAACGCCGCGGATGCGGATGCCGTGAACTTCGACACGCTGGCGCTGCTGCTGGCCCGGACCGGCCTCGGCATCGCCCTGCGCGCGACGTCCGTGGACCCGGCCTGAGCTGCGCGTGCAGCGCCGCCGCGGACCCGGATCCGCAGCGAGCGGCTCAGAGTGCCTCGACGACCGTGACGTTGGCGATGCCGCCCGCCTCGCACATGGTCTGCAGGCCATAGCGCCCGCCACGCGCGCGCAGCGCGTGCACCAGCGTCGCCATGAGCTTGGCGCCCGTGGCGCCGAGTGGATGGCCGAGCGCGATCGCGCCGCCGTTGACGTTGAGTTTCGCGGGATCGGCGCCCACGGCACGCAGCCAGGCGAGCGGCACCGGCGCGAAGGCCTCGTTGACCTCGTACAGGTCGATGTCGGCGATCTTCATGCCGGCGCGCTCGAGCGCGCGGCGCGTGGCGTGGATCGGTTCGTCGAGCATGATCACGGGATCGCCCGAAGTGACCGTCAGATTGTGGATCCGCGCCAGGGGCTTCAGTCCGTGGGTCCTGAGCGCGCGCTCGTTCACGACCAGCACCGCCGCGGCGCCGTCGCAGATCTGGCTCGCGTTCGCCGCGCTGATGCGACCGCCTTCCTGCAGCAGCTTCACGGAACCGATGGACTCCAGCGTCGCGTCATAACGGATGCCCTCGTCCTTCTCGTGCGGGCCGTTCGTCCCCGCGACTGTCACGATCTCACGCGCGAATGCGCCGGCCCGTGTCGCGGCCGCGGCGCGGCGGTGGCTCTCCAGCGCGAAGGCGTCCAGCTCCGCGCGGCTGAAGCCGTACTTGTCGCACATCATCTCGGCGCCCGTGAACTGGCTGAACTCGCGCACGCCATAGCGCTGCTGTACGCGCTCGCTCCACGGCCCCGTGCCGATGCCGGCCTTGGCCGGCAGCGTGGTGGCGGTGCCCATCGGTACGCGCGTCATGCTCTCGACGCCGGCGGCGATCACGACATCCTGCGTGCCCGACATCACGGCCTGCGCGGCGAAGTGCACTGCCTGCTGTGAGCTGCCGCACTGGCGGTCGATCGTGACCGCCGGCACGCTGTCCGGCAGCTTCGAGGCCATCACCGCATTGCGGCCGACGTGGAAGCTCTGCTCGCCCACCTGGCTCACGCAGCCCATGATCACGTCCTCGATCGCGGCAGGATCGATGCCGGCGCGCTCCACGACAGCGCTCAACACCTCGCCGGCCAGATCGGCCGGGTGCCATGCGGCCAGCGCGCCATTGCGGCGTCCACCGGCCGTGCGCAGCGCTTCGACGATGTAGGCCTCGCTCATGTGGGGGTTTCCTTTACTCGAAATCGACAGACCCGGGTGGCACGCCGCCCGGTGGTGAAGGTGGAGTCTCAGACCAGCGCCGGATCGTAGTCGGTCACAGCGGCGGCGCCGCCGTCGATCACGGCCGCGAGCGCCTGCGCCCGAGGCAGCAGATTCGTGACGTAGAACCGTGAGGTGTGAAGCTTCGCGCGTGCGAAGTCGCGATCGCGCCTTGCGTCGAGCAGGCCGGCCGCGGCCTCCGCCGACCGCGCCATCAGCCAGCCGCCGAGCACGAGGCCGCAGAGCTTGACCAGGGGCACCGACACCGCCAGCGCCTGTGCCGGATCCGCGGCGTGCAGTTCCAGCACGCGGGCCACCGCGCGCTGGAACACGGGCAGCACCGCCAGCATCGCCTCGCGCGCCTGCGACACCTCGGCCGCGCCGGACCTCAACCCCCGCAGGTCGGCCTCGAGGTCCGCGAGCAGCTCGGCCATCGCCGCGCCGTTGTCGCGCGCGAGCTTGCGGCCCACCAGATCCGCGGCCTGGATGCCCGTCGTACCCTCGTAGATGGTCGTGATGCGGATGTCGCGCAGCCACTGCGCCGCACCGGTCTCCTCGACGAAACCCATGCCGCCATGCACCTGCACGCCGAGCCAGGCGAGCTCGTTGCCGAATTCCGTGCACCAGCCCTTCACGATCGGGATCAGCAGGTCGGCACGGCGCTGGCCGCGCGCACGCGCGAGCGCATCGGCATCATGCTCGGCGATGTCGAGCTGGAACGCCGCATAGAGCGCCAGCGCCCGCATCGCCTCGGTACCGGCCTTCATCGTGAGCAGCATGCGCCGCACGTCGGGGTGCTCGATGATGGGCACCGGCTGTGGCGAGGGCGAGCCCGCGGCGCGCCCCTGAACGCGTGTGCGCGCGAAATCCGTCGCCTGGTTGAGGCTGCGCGTCGCGACCGCGAAACCTTCGAGCCCGACCGACAGGCGCGCCGCATTCATCATGATGAACATGTACTCGAGGC
>CAYWMY010000257.1:0-4517 GCA_964459405.1 uncultured Steroidobacteraceae bacterium
ATGGTGACCCGCTGACTCCTGCGCGTGGCTGGCCGTATATGATCGCGCTGTAAGGTACTTCCAGGTGCGAGGCTTGCGATGTCTTCCCGGCGCTTCCGAGGCGCGATAACCCTTCTTGCGCTGCTGCTCGGCGCCTGCAGCGACGGCGAGGCACCGCGGCCGGAGAATGCCCCGGTTCCGGTGAGCGTGGTCACGCTCAAGGCGCAGGCGGTCACGCTGATGCGGGAGCTGCCGGGGCGCACGACGCCGTTTCTCGTCGCGGAGGTGCGACCGCAGGTCAGCGGCATCATCAAGGCGCGGTTGTTCACCGAAGGTGGCCTGGTCGAGTCCGGCCAGCCGCTTTACCAGCTCGAGGATGCGACGTACCGGGCGGCTCATGACAGCGCCAAGGCAGCGGTGGCGCGGGCCGAGGCCACGCTCGAGACGGCGCAGCTCAACTTCAAGCGGGCCGCGGAGCTGGTCAAGACCGGTGCGGTCAGCGCGCAGGATTTCGACGACACCAGAGCGGCGGCCCGTCGCGCCGAAGCGGATCTGATGGCCGCGCAGGCGGCTCTGCGGAGCGCCGCCGTGACGCTGGGGTATGCGCGTATCACGGCACCGATCGGCGGGCGCATCGGCAAGTCGTCGGTCACGCCGGGGGCGCTGGTGACCGCGAACCAGGATGCGCCGCTCGCAACCGTGCAGCAGCTCGACCCGATCAACGTCGATCTGACCGTGCCCGCCATCGAAGTCGTCCAGCTGCGCAGGGATCTGGCCGCGGGCAGGATCCAGGGGGCGAGCTCGCTGCCGGTGATGATCCTGCTCGAGGATGGTTCGCGATACGCGCACGACGGCAGGATCGCGTTCACCGAGGTGACCGTGAACCCGACCACGGGCAGTTTCGGGCTGCGCGTCGGCGTGCCGAATCCCGACCATCTGCTGCTGCCCGGCATGTACGTGCGCGCAATCGTCCCGCGCGGCGTGCGTGAGCAAGCGCTGCTTGTGCCGCAGCGCGCCGTCGTGCGTGATCCACAGGGTGCAACCAGCGTGATGGTCGTCGGAGCGGAAGGCAGGGCGGAACCGCGCGCCATGACGGTCAGTCAGGCCGTGGGCGACCAGTGGCTGGTCGAGAGCGGTCTTGCGGCCGGCGACAGGGTGATCGTTGCGGGCCTGCAGAGGGCCCGGCCCGGAGCCCCCGTGCGGGTGACCGGGACGATACCTGCGGCGACAACTCGCGGGAATGCGGCGGCCGCGGTCGCCAACCCTGTGACCCGCTGAGCGGAGCCGCCACATGGCCCGCTACTTCATCGATCGGCCGATCTTCGCGTGGGTCATCGCCATCATCATCATGCTGGCCGGTGCGCTGGCGATCACGCAGCTGCCGATCTCGCGCTATCCGCTCATCGCGCCGCCGACCGTGAAGGTCAGCGCGACTTACCCCGGTGCCTCGGCGCAGGTGGTGGAGAACTCGGTCACGCAGATCATCGAACAGAACATGAAGGGTCTCGACGGCCTGATCTACATGTCGGCGACCAGCGAATCCAACGGCCGCGCGACGATCACCCTGACCTTCACGAGCGGCACGAATTCGGACATTGCGCAGGTCCAGGTGCAGAACAAGCTGCAGCTCGCGATGCCGCTCCTGCCGCAGGAGGTGCAGCGACAGGGAGTCAGCGTGACCAAGACCGGCGAAGGATTCCTGATGGTCGTGGGTTTCGTGTCCGAGGACGGCAGCATGAGCCGGAACGACATCGCCGACTACCTGGCCGGCAGTGTCGTCGACCCGCTCTCGCGTGTGGCCGGCGTCGGCTCCACGCAGCTGTTCGGTTCCCAGCATGCCATGCGGATCTGGCTCGACCCGGACCGGCTCGACACCTACCGGCTGACCACCGCCGACGTGGTCCGTGCGATCCAGGGCCAGAACCAGCAGGTTGCGCTGGGACAGCTCGGCGGCACACCGGCGGTCGCGGGACAGGAACTCAACGCACCGATCAACGCGCGCGGGCGCCTGCAGACGCCCGAGCAGTTCCGCGACATCGTCGTACGCAGCAACCCCGATGGCTCTCTGCTGGTGCTCGGCGATGTCGCGCGCGTCGAGCTCGGCTCCGAGGACTACAGCGTCATCGGCCGCATCAACGGCCGGCCCTCGGCCGGTATAGCGATTTCGATGACCACGGGGGCCAATGCACTCGCGACCGCGAATGGCGTGACTGCGCTCCTCGATGATCTGAGCCCGGGCTTTCCCGCGGGCCTCAAGGTTGTCGTGCCGTACGACACGACGCCGTTCGTGAGAGTCTCGATCATCAGCGTGGTGAGCACGCTGATCGAGGCGATCGTACTCGTGTTCCTCGTGATGTACCTGTTCCTGCAGAATTTCCGCGCCACGCTGATTCCAACGATCGCGGTGCCGGTCGTGCTGCTCGGTACCTTCGGTGTGCTGGCGTCGATGGGCTACTCCATCAACATGCTGACGATGTTCGCGATGGTGCTGGCCATCGGACTGCTCGTCGACGATGCGATCGTCGTGGTCGAGAACGTCGAGCGCGTCATGACCGAGGAGGGCCTGTCGCCCGTGGAGGCCACACGCAGATCGATGGACCAGATCACCGGCGCACTGGTCGGCATCGCGCTGGTGCTGTCGGCGGTATTCGTGCCGATGGCCTTCATGGGTGGCTCGACGGGTGTCATCTATCGCCAGTTCGCGGTCACCATCGTGGCGGCGATGGCCTTGTCGGTGCTCGTCGCCATCGTGCTGACGCCGGCGCTGTGCGCGACGATGCTCAAGCCGGTCCCGCGGGGCCATCGGGCGACACGCAAGGGATTCTTCGGCTGGTTCAACCGCTCCTTCGATCGCGGCAGCCGCAACTATCACGGTGCGGTGCAGGGCATTCTCTCGCGCCCCGGCCGCCCCCTGCTGGCATTCGCGGCGATGGTCGTGGTGATGGCCGCACTGTTCGTGCGCCTGCCGACAGCGTTCCTCCCGGAGGAGGATCAGGGCGTGCTGTTCACGCAGATCCAGGCGCCCGTGGGTGCGACGCAGGAGCGCACACTCGAGGTCGTCAAGGACGTGGAGAAGTATTTTCTCGAGCAGGAGAAGGAAGGGGTCCGGTCCGTCTTCGCCGCGCAGGGCTTCAGCTTCGGTGGCGCCGGCCAGAACACCGGCATGGCGTTCGTCGGTCTGAAGGTCTGGGATGAACGCGGATCCGAAGAGCTGAGCGCCGATGCGATCGCCCGGCGCGCGATGGCGCACTTCAGCCAGGCCAAGGACGCCCTGATCTACTCGTTTTCGCCCCCCGCGGTGCCGGAGCTGGGGGTTTCGGCAGGCTTCGCCTTCTACCTGAAGGACAATGCGCGTCTCGGTCACGACGCGCTGCTTGCGGCCCGCAATCAGTTCCTGGACGCAGCCTCGCGCAGCCCGCTGATGGTCAACGTGCGCCCCAACGGGCTCGAGGACACGCCGCAGCTGCGCATCGACGTCGATGACCGGCGCGCCGCTGCGCTGGGTCTGACCACCGAGGACATCAACACGGCGCTCGCTTCGGCCTGGGGCAGTCAGTACATCGACGACTTCATCGACCGCGACCGCGTCAAGCGCGTCTATGTGCAGGCGGACGCGGAATTCCGCATGAAGCCGGAGGACTTTCGTCGCTGGTCCGTCCGCAATGCGCAGGGCGAGATGGTCCCGTTCAGTGCCTTCGGCAGTGCGCGCTGGGACTACGGCTCGCCGCGCCTCGAACGCTACAACGGCGTATCGGCCGTGCAGATCAATGGCCAGGCCGCGCCCGGCGAGAGTTCCGGAGACGCGATGCTCGAAGTCGAGCGGCTGGTCGCCGGGCTGCCGCCGGGATTCGGCATCGAGTGGACCGGGACCTCGTTCCAGGAACGCCAGGCCGGTGCACAGACGCCGCTGCTGTACACGCTGTCGCTGCTGATCGTGTTCCTGTGCCTCGCTGCGCTGTACGAGAGCTGGACCGTGCCATCCGCCGTGCTGCTGGTGGCGCCGCTCGGCATCCTGGGTGCGGTGCTCGCCAACACGCTGCGTGGCATGGAGCGTGACGTGTACTTCCAGGTCGCGATGCTGACGACGGTGGGCCTGTCGAGCAAGAACGCGATCCTGATCGTCGAGTTCGCCAAGACCAACTACGACAACGGCATGAATCTGGTCGCGGCGACCCTGGCCGCGGTGCGTATTCGCCTGCGTCCGATCCTGATGACGTCGCTGGCCTTCGGCCTCGGCGTGCTGCCGCTCGCGATCGCGACCGGGGCTGGTTCCGGCGCGCAGCGGGCCATCGGCACCGGTGTCGTGGGCGGCATGATCGCAGGATCGTTTCTCGGCCTGTTCTTCACGCCAGTGTTCTTCGTCCTGGTGGAAAGGCTGTTCGCCAGCGGGCAAGAACGCCCATCCGCGTCGGATTCCGCCGCCGATCCGGCCGGCGGCGGGAACACGCATGGATGACCTTGCCGGCGAGGCTCCAGGTGGCACTCGGGGCAACTCGTGTGCAGTACCGCAGGGAGTCTGCCCGATACGCGCACGCGAT
>CAYWMY010000258.1:0-4514 GCA_964459405.1 uncultured Steroidobacteraceae bacterium
GCGACCACCTCGCGGCAGAGATCGACCACGACGCCGGCCGGCCGGCCGGCGGCGTCGGCATAGGAATGCGGCGGCGCGTCGGCGCGGTAGCCGGCGCGGATCGTGCCGCTCTCGCGCACCCGTTCGAGCGTCGCGGCCCGCACCACGCCGGAGCGCGCCTCGTATTCGAGCCTGGAAAAGCTCGTCCACAGCCCCTGCACCTGGCTGCTCGAGTATCCCGCCCGCCTGCGCGCTTCCGACATCCTGTGCGTGGCCGAGGGGCCGCGCCTGTGCGGCACGCTCGCGCATGCGCTCGTCGAGCGCTGGGTGCGCGCCGGCGTGGCGCTCGCGGGCGGCGAAGCACGTACGAGCATCTGGTTCGAGGCGAATTTCGATGCGCTCATCGACGAGGAGGGCGCGGTGCTGCGGCTTCCGGGGCGACAGGTCGAGCTTGCCGAGTTCCGTCTGGCCGCGCGTCAGGCGATGAAGCGGCTGCAGGCCCATCTGCAAGGCGCGCAGGCGGTTGCGCTGGGTGCGGAACAGGCGCTCACCGGCGCGTTCGAGGGTGGCGCACTCGGCGGCAACGCCGATCTCGTGGTCACGCGCGCCGACGGTCGCGCGGCCGTGATCGACATGAAGTGGACCTCGCGCACGGAAGCCTACCGCGAACAGCTCGCAAAGGGCCGTCACCTGCAGCTCGCGATCTATGGCGAGCTGCTGCGGCAGATGACCGGGCGACAGCCGGAAGTCGCCTACCTGATGCTGCGCGATGGCTCGCTGCATGCGCGCGACACGTCGTTCTTCCCGGACGCACGCGTGGCAGCGGGGCCCGACGCGGAGACGGCTGATGCCGTCTGGCAGCGGCTCGTCGTGACCTGGCGCTGGCGGCAGGCGCAGTTCGCGCGCGGCGAGTTCGAGCTCGTGCTCGAGGGGCTGGAGGAGACTGCAGAGTCCGAACCGCCCGAGGGCGCGCTCGACATCCAGCCGCTCTACGAGGGCTTCAACGACTGCCTCGTGCTGATGGGCGGAATGCAGTAGACACGGAGACGGGAAGACGATGCGCACGTGGAAGATCGGCTGATGGGCACGCGGCACTTCATCAGTGCGGGCGCCGGCAGTGGCAAGACCTACCGGCTCACGGAGATCCTGCACCGCGAGCTCTGCGAGGGCCGCACGCAGCCGGCGGGCGTCATCGCGACCACGTTCACGCGCAGGGCCGCAAGCGAGCTGCGCGAACGCGTGCGCCAGCACCTGCTCGCGCAGGGCGAGTTCAGGCTCGCGAACGCGATGGGCGAGGCGCGCATCGGCACGGTGAACGCGGTCTGCGGCGGGTTGATCGAGCGTTTCGCGTTCGAGGCCGGGCTGCCGCCCGAGCAGCGTGTGCTCG
Organism: uncultured Steroidobacteraceae bacterium; assembly: GCA_964459405.1. Classification (GTDB taxonomy): domain Bacteria; phylum Pseudomonadota; class Gammaproteobacteria; order Steroidobacterales; family Steroidobacteraceae; genus CAYWMY01. The sequence goes on from CAYWMY010000258.1 coordinate 1,367, forward strand.
ACGAGCGGGCAGCGGAGCTGCTGGTGCGCGAGTCCATCGATGCCGTGACCGATGCCGAGCGCCTGCAGCGACTCATCCGGACCAGCATCCGGCTCGGCATTTCCCGCGACGACTGGCAGGAGAAGCTGCGCGACATCATGCAGCGGGCGCGCGTCAATGACGTTGATGCCGCGACGCTGGCGACCTTCGGCGAGCAGAACGTGGCGGAGCTGCTCACCGTGTGGCCGCGCGCGACCAGCGACGACCTGGATGCGGCATTGCGCGCTGAGCTGGTGGCAGTCATCCCGCAGTTCGAGGCGGCGCTCGCGAAGAAATATCAGAAGAATATCGACAATCCGCTGCAGGACATGCGCACGGTGTTCGCGGAGCTCGATTCCGGCCGACTGCCGTGGAGCGAGTGGCTCAAGCTCGGCAAGGCGGCGGAGGGCAGCAGGATGGCTGTGGGCATGAAACCGGTCTTCGCGCCGGTTGCGGGCATCGCCGCCCGCGTGCCAGAGCATCCGCGCCTGCACGAGGACCTGCGCGATTTCCTCGTCGACCTCTATGGCCTCGCCGCGGACGCACTCGAAGGGTACGCGCAACGTAAACGTGCGCTCGGCGTGCTCGATTTCGCCGACCAGGAACACCTGCTGCTGAGGCTGCTCGACGACCCACGCGTGGCCGGGACACTCGGTGAGGAGCTCGAACTGCTGCTGGTGGACGAGTTCCAGGACACGAGCCCGATCCAGCTCGCGCTGTTCCTGAGGCTTGCCGCGTTCGCGAAGCGCAGCTACTGGGTGGGCGACGTCAAGCAGGCCATCTACGGTTTCCGCGAGAGCGACACGGCGCTCATGGAAGCGGTGCTCGAGGCGCTGCGCGCCGAGGGCGATGAGCCGGAGACGCTCGCGACCTCGCGTCGCTCACGGCCGGAGCTGGTCGAGATCGTGAATGCCGCGTTCGTACCGGCGTTCGCCCCGAAGCTCGCCGCGGAGGCCGTGCGGCTCAGCCCCGTGCGCGACGAGCCGCTCACGGCGCCGGCATTCGGCAACTGGGTGGTGAACGGAACCCTCAAGCCGCAACTGGCGGCAGTCGCGGCAGGCATCCGCCGGCTGGTCGAGTCGGGTCACACGGTGTTCGATCGCCACGAGAACCGGATCCGTGCGGTGCGCTGGGGCGACATCGCGCTGCTGTGCCGCAAGAACGACCGCGTCCAGGCGGCCGCGAAGGCGCTGCGCGAGGCGGGCATTCCCTGGGCCACGGAACAGCCGGGACTGATGCAGACCGCGGAGGCGACGCTGGTGACCGCGTGCCTGCGGCGCCTGAACGATCCCGCCGACACGCTCGCGACGGCCGAGATCGTCGCGCTGACTTCGGGCGTCGAACCCGAGGTCTGGGTCACGGAGCGCCTGCGGTACCTCGCTGCGGGCGGCGATACCGAACGCTGGCGCGAGGAGGGGCCGGAGGCGCATCCCATCGTCGCGCGCCTTGCGGGGCTGCGCGACCGGCTGTCGCTCGTCACGCCACGTGAAGCCGTCGAGCTCATCGTCGCCGAATGCGATCTCGCGGGCGCCGCACTGCGCTGGACCCCGACCGAAGCAGCCGCGCGCGTGCGCCTGGCGAACCTCGAAGCGCTGGTCGGCCTCGCACGCGACTACGAACGGAACTGCCGCGACACCGAGCAGGCGGCGACGCTCGCGGGCTTCCTGCTGTGGCTCGAGGAACTGGCTGCCCAGAAGCTCGACCTGCTGGCCGCACCCGCGATTGACGCCGTCAGCGTCCTCACGCACCACAAGGCCAAGGGCCTCGAATGGCCCGTGGTGATCCTGTTCGACCTCGACGAGGCACCGAAGAGCCGCCTGTGGGGCATTGATGCGAGCGCACGCCGTCCCCTCGATGCGCGCGCGCCGCTCGCGGGGCGCTTCATTCGTTACTGGCCCTGGCCCTTCGGCGGGCATGCCAGGACGGGATTCGCCGCGGCCGTGGAGGCTTCGCCGCTCGGACAGGCCTATGCCGCGCGCGCCGCGGAGGAGGCGCTGCGGCTCCTGTACGTGAGCATGACGCGCGCGCGCGATCTGATGATCCTCGCGCTCGCGGACAAGGACCAGGCGCCCTGGTTCGACCTGCTGGGCGCGCCCTGGCTGCGCCTCGCCGAGGGCGCCGATGAGGTCGTGCTGCCCGATGGACACGCGTTCGCGGCGCTGCGCTGGGGGCTTGAAGCGCCAGAGGACGGCGCGGTCGCGCCCGAAGCACAGGCACTGCACTGGTTCCCGGCTGGTGGGGTGCGCGCCGTGCGCCCGCCGCTGCGGCTGCTGCCGTCCGCGGCCGAGGCCGTTGCTTCCGCCATCGCGGAGCAGGTGGACATCGGCACCCGCATCGCGCTCGCTGCCACCACCGACATGAACGCGCTCGGCAAGGCGCTGCACGCCTGTCTCGCGGCGGATCTCGCTGATCCGCGCGCACCGCTCGAGCGTGAGGAGGTGGAGCAGCTGCTCGAAGCGCACGGTCTGGTGCGGCGCGTCGACGGCGAGGCGATACTCGCACAGCTCGCGGCGTTCCGTGGCTGGCTCGGATCGCGCTGGCCCGGCGCCGGCATCCGTACCGAAGTGCCCGTCGAGTCCTGTCTGCCGAACGGTCAGGTTCTCGCCGGGCGCATCGACCTCCTGCTGCGTACGCCCGCGGGCTTCGTGCTCATCGACCACAAAGCCAGCGCGCGTCCGCGCGCCGAATGGGCCGCCGTCGCGAACGAGTACGCGGGCCAGCTCGCGGCCTATGCGGGAGCCATCGAGCGCGCGGGCGGTGCGCCGATCGTGGAGCGCTGGCTGTTCTTTCCCGTGGCGGCAGGCGCGGTGCGTCTCGATCCGGGATGACGGGCGACCCGGAACACCGGTGGCATCGATTGGCGGGCGGTGCCGTCGCCACGAGGCCTTGTCCGGCCCGCAGGGGGCGCGAAGCCGGCGCCCGATTGAGGTTATCCCGGCATTCCAGGTCGGGGGATTGCGGAACCGGTACCTGCAGGCGGATTCTCGCCGGCGGATGGCACGCTGACGGTCGTGTCCGGCAGGCTGCGCCGCCGGCTCACGGTGCCCCGTCTGCCGGTCTCGATCGACCTCGCCACGCTCGGGCCATGTAGCCGGGGAATGGTCGAAGATATATACTATTTGCACCTTCA
>CAYWMY010000259.1:0-4501 GCA_964459405.1 uncultured Steroidobacteraceae bacterium
CAGCCTCGATGCAGTCAGCGAGGTGACGCCGCTGCGCTATCCCTACTGGGTGCAGCGCCTGGGTGCGCCGGAGCGCAATCCGCCGCTCAAGGGATTCCGCGAGTAGCGCGCAGCGCGCTTGGTCACGTCGCACCCGCGCGTCTGCAGGCATTGGCGGGAGAATCGTGACCGGTCCGGCGGCCGCTGTTCGGGTCCCCGGTGCGGCGGCCGGATGTTCTTTCCCGAGCGCCAGGACCCGGGACGCTCAGTCTCGATCGAGGGCGGCCATCAGCTGCGGAAGCTCGGTCAACCGGGTGATGACCCGGCAGGGTCTTCGGTCTGGCGACGCGACCTCGAGCACTGCATCGGCCGTCGGTGGATCGGGGGCGAACCACAACGCGCCGAGGCCTGCATTGAGGGCGCCGGCGATGTCATTGTCGCGATGATCGCCCACGTGCCAGCAGTCGTGTGCATCGACACCGATCTCGTCGAGTGCCATGCGGAAGATCCGCGGGTCAGGCTTGTGCGCCCCGGCGTCTTCGCTGGTCAGCACGAAGCGAACGCGCTCGGTGAGGCCGTGCGCCTGCGCCTTGCGCTTCTGCAGGAAGGAAAAGCCGTTGGTGATGATCCCGGTGGCGATGCCTGCGGCAGCGAGTTCATCGAGCACGGCGTGGGCTCCGGCGGTCGGGCCCGTGGACTCGATGACCAACGCCAGAAACGCGTCGACCATGGGCTCCGCGAGGGCGGGATCGTCGCCCACGTGCAGCAGGGAGTTGCGAAACATCGATCTGAACGCAGCCTCGCCGCGACCTCGGTGCCGGCCGATGTCCTGCCACAGCTGCCCCGCGTGCTGCCTCAGGTGTTGATGGAAGCGGTCCCAGCTCGGGCCGGCAGGGACCGTGAGGACCTGGCGACAAGCCGCCTGGAACAGCTCCGTGACCGGGGTGTCGTGCCGGATCAGGGTCTCGTCGAGGTCAAAGAAGACGGCTTTGGGCACGACTGCAGGGATCACCCGCTCTCAGGGAGAGTGCATACCGACCGATGGACTGGATTTCACGTCGCTGGTTCCCCACGTTCCCGACCGGGTGCGCGAAGCGCGCGCATTCGCCAGGCGAGCTGCTGCGCCCGGCAGTTCTGCGCGGCCCGGATGGCGCGGCCGTCGCTATTCCTCTCCGGCGCGGATCATGTGCGACTGCGCAGCCGCCTCGAACTCCATGTGCGCGGCGAGCCGGTCGTAGGTCGCGAGGTGCAGCGCGCGCTTGGTCACGCGCAGTCGCAGGCGCGGACCCTTCGCGAACTTCGTCGCGAGCTCCATGGCCTTGTCCATGAGTCGCTCCTTCGGCACCACGTGATTCACGAGCCCGATGCGCTCCGCCTCCGCGGGCGGGATCGGCTCGCCGGTGAACATGATCTCGGCGGCACGGCCCGCGCCGACGAGGCGCGGCAGGATCCAGGTGAGGCCCATGTCGGCGGCGCTGCCGACCACGTCCTTGCCCTGGAAGGTGCGTGGCTGCGTGAGCATGACCGCCATGCGCGCGTCGTCCGCGGCGATGCGGATGTCGCAGCAGGCGGCGAGCAGGAAGCCACCGCCCAGCACGTAGCCGTGCAGCGCCGCGATGGTCGGCAGTTCGAGGCACTTCACGCGCAGGCCCATGCGGTTGAAGAGGGCCACGTCGTCCCACAGGTCCTCGGTGCCGAGCGAGGGGAATTCCGCGACATCCTTGAGATCGCCGCCCGCGCAGAACGCCTTTCCGGTGCCGCCCAGGATGACGCAGCTCGTGGTGCGGTCGGCCTCGATCTCGTCGCAGGCGCGCATGACCTCGCGCGCCATCACGCGGCTGATCGCATTCATCTGCTGTGGCCGGTTCAAGGTGATCCGCGCGATACCGGCTTCTCTCTCGACGATGATCGTCTCGTAGTTCATCAGAAGGCGCCTTTCATGGGCGGCATGTCGGCCGCCGTGGTGACGCCACCCTCCCGGATGGCATCCGCGATTTCCTCATCGCTCATGCCGAGCAGCTCGCCGAGCACGTACTGGTTGTGCTCGCCGAGCGCCGGGCCTGCGAACTGACAGTCCCGGCTGCGCGAGAGCTGGAAGGATGGCCCGCGGTTGATGTGATCGCCGAGAGCCTTGTGCCGGAGAGTACGGAAGAAACCGCGGGCCTTCAGCTGCGGATCGCGCTCCATGAGGTACGACGTGCTTTCAGCGACCGAGGCTGGAATGCCGCGGGCGACGAGCAGCGACTCCACCTCGTCCGCCGTCCGCTCACGCGTCCAGGCCGCGACGAGATCGTAGATCTCTTCCTCGGCCTGCTTTCGTCCGGCGAACGTCCGGAACGCCTCACGTCGGCTCCAGTCCGGGTTGCCGATGACGTTGCAGAATTCCCGCCACTGCGCGTCGGAGAGAATCGCGATCGCGCACCAGGAATCGTCGCCGCGGCAGGGGAAGAACGCGTGCGGCGAGGCCTGGTCCGAGGCATTGCCGCGGCGTTCGTAGACCCGGCCGTTCGCGAAGTAATCCATGATCGCCGGCGCCAGCAGATAGCTGCTGCTCTCGGCCTGCGACTCGTCGATCTTCTGGCCCTTGCCGGTGCGCCGCCGGTACGAGAGGGCCGCGAGGATCGCGGCTGCGCCGAAGCGTGGCGAGATGAAGTCCGTGAACGCGCCCGTATAGGGAACCGGTGTGCGGTCCGGCCAGCCGGAGATGTAGGTGAAGCCGGCCATCGCAGCAGCTTCGTAGCCGCTGCCCGCGCGCGTCCGGTTCGGCCCCGTGGCGCCGAGCTGGCTCGACTGGTAGTAGATCGCCGAGGGGTTGACCTTGCGCACCTCCTCGTAGCCCATGCCCCACTTCTCCATCTGGCCCGGCGCAAAGCTGCTGGCCACCACGTCGGCCCAGCGGATGAGTCGCCAGGCGATCTCCTTGCCCTTCGCCGTCTGGATGTTGATCGAGGTCGAACAGGCGCTCGAGTTGACGGCCGGGAACCAGGCGTTGTTGTCGATGCCCGGCACGCCGTTCCGGTAAGGGCCCTGCAGCCGGACGAGATCGGGCCGCGTGTGGCTCTCGATGCGCACGACGGTCGCGCCCCACATGCCCAGGTAGCGCACGGTCAGCGGGCCTGCGGCGGTCCAGCAGAAGCTCGCCACCTTGATGCCCGCGAGCGGAGTGTTCGTGGTGTCACTCGGGTGCATCAGATCGCTCCCGCGCGCGCGAGTGTCGCCAGCGCATCCGGCGACAGGCCGAGCTCGCCGCCGTAGACCTCGGCGTTGTGCTCGCCGATGAGCGGCGGGCGCCGACGGCAGGTGAGCGGCGTCTCGCTCATCTTCGCGAACGCCCCGCAGTAAGTCACGGTCTTGCCCAGCTCCGGGTGCCAGACCTGTTCCCAGAACCCGCGTGCCGCGAGCTGCTCGTCGTGCGCGATGTCCTCCATGTTGTTGACCGGCGCGATCATGATCCCGCGGTTCCATCCCTCCCTGTAGATCTCCTTCTTCGTCTTCGTGAGCAGGAAGGGCGCGATGCAGGCCTCGATGCGATCGACGGTCTCCTGGCGCACGTTGTCCGCGTTGTAATCGTTGACCCAGTCGAAGCTCTTCAACCACTCCGGCGCCACGCCCTCTTCGTCCATCCACGCGACGAGGCTCTGCGAGGCCTGGACCATGCGGACCGAGCCGCCGCCGCCCTGCAGCAGGATCGCGTAGCCGTCGCGGCAGGGGAACGCGAGCCGCCGTGCCGCACCCGATGTCGCGACCCAGGTGCCGCCGGATCGCATGTACTCGTGGCGCGCGAGGTCCCACATCTCCACGGTCGCCTGCAGGATGCCGATGCCGCTTTCCTGCAGCGACAGGTCGACCTGCTGACCGAGGCCCGAGGTCTCGCGCTCGTAGTGCGCGATGAGCGTCGCGGTCATCGCCTCGGTGGCGGCCTGCGCGGTGATCTGCGCCGGGAAGCCCATGCACAGCGGTGAACGGTCGCGATCACCCGTGATGTAGGCCGCGCCGCTGCTGGCCCAGACAGTCAGGTCGCACCAGGGATTGCGCGACTTCGGGCCGTTCTGGCCGAACGGTGTGATCGAGGTCTGGACGAGGCGCGGGTTCAGGGCGGCGAGGGCCTCGTATCCGAGGCCCAGATCATGGAGATGCCCCGGGACGAACGACTCGATGACGAAATCCGCCGAGCGGACCAGCTCACGGAAGAGCCCGCGACCTTCCTCGGCGTCGAGGTTCAGCGTGATGCCGCGCTTGTTGACGTTGTAGGCCCACCAGAAGAAGCTGCGCTCCGGATCCGGATCGTCGTCGTGGAAAGGCCCGATCCGTCGCGAGTCGTCGCCACCGGGTTTCTCGATCTTGATGACGTCCGCGCCGAGATCCGCGAGCAGCTTGGCGCAGAGCGAGAGCGGCCCTTCGGTGAGATCGAGAACCCGGCAGCACGACAGCGCGCCCGGTGGGTGTTCCGAAACACTCACGAAGAACTCTCCTGGCGCGCGACCTGATCCACGATCGCGATGACCCGCTCGCGCGCCATCCT
>CAYWMY010000260.1:0-4480 GCA_964459405.1 uncultured Steroidobacteraceae bacterium
CGACATCGCCGTCGGCACGCCCGGGCGCCTGCTCGACATGATCCGCGGCGGCAAGCTCAAGCTCGGGCGGGACGAGGTGCTGATCATCGACGAGGCCGACCGCATGTTCGACATGGGCTTCATCGACGACCTCAGCGCGATCATGCTCCACGTGCCGCCGCCGGGCAAACGCCAGGCGATGCTCTTCTCGGCGACGCTCTCGCACGACGTGATGCGGCTGGCCAGCCGCTGGCTCCGGACGCCGCGGCGCTTCGCGGTCGAGCCCGACAAGATCGCCGCCGAGCGCATCGAGCAGCGCCTCTACCACGTCTCGAGCCGCGAGAAGGTCCTGCTCCTCATGGGCCTCCTGCAGAAGGAGCAGCCCGTGCGCACGATGATCTTCGTCAACCGCAAGGTCGACGGCGAAGAGCTCGCGTGGCGCCTGACCAACAACGGCTTCGAGACGGTCTACCTCTCGGGCGACCTGCCGCAGAAGAAGCGCCTGCGCATCGTCGAGGCGCTCAAGGCCGGCCAGATCAACACGCTCGTCGCGACGGACGTCGCCAGCCGCGGCATCCACGTCGACGACGTCTCGCACGTCTTCAACTACGACCTGCCGCAGGACCCCGAGGACTATGTGCACCGCATCGGTCGCACCGCGCGTGCCGGCGCCGAGGGCGATGCCGTCAGCTTCGGCTGCGAGGAGTACGTGGTGTCACTGCCGGACATCGAGGCCTTCATCGGCAACCGGATCCCGGTCGGCAGCTTCGATCCCGCGGCGCTGCCCGACGTCACGCGCGTGGATCACCGGCGCGACCGCTTCGACCGCAGCGCGCGCGGCCGGGGGGGCGGGCGCGGCGAACGGGGAGCGCGGGGTGATCGAGGTCCCGGGCGCGATCGTGGCCCACGGCGCGCGACCGACGACAGCTCCGCGCCGCGCGCTACCGTGCAGGAGGCGCCACCGGTCGCGGCAGCCGCCCCGCCGGTGGCACCGACCCCTGAGGCCGGCGCCGCGATCACGGCTGCGGCCGCTGCGGGGAGCGGCGCGACGAAGCGCCGTCGCCGCCGGCGCGGTCGTGGCGGCTCCGGTGGCGGACGGGGTGACGATCAACCGCCCACGCCGCCGGCAAGCACCTGAGCGCCGGGCACGGCCCGCCCATCGGTGTCGAACTCATCGATGGCGGCGACCTGCGGGGGCGGCTGCAGGCGCAGTCCGTCGATGAGATCGCGCACACCGGCAACACTGGCGAATTCGTCCAGCGCGCGCGGCGGCCCGCCGGCCACGGGCTCACGGATGCCGATCACCTGGCCGATCCGGAAACGCCGCGCCGCCGTCAGCACGTCCAGGCTGTCGTCGAGGAACAGCATGCGGGCCGGATCGACGGCCTCGCTCGCGGCCAGCGCGTGCCAGAAGTCCGCATGTTCCTTCGGCGCACGGAACTCATGGGAGCTGACGGCACGGTCGAGCAGCCGTGTCACACCCGTGTGGCTGTCCTTGATGCTGAGCGATTCGGGATGCGCGTTCGTCACCAGCACCAGCCGCCGCCCCGAGGCACGCACCGCGGCCAGAAACTCCCGTGCGCCCGGCAGCCAGGCCACCTCGTGCCGTGCGGCGCGCTTGAGGCCCGCGATGTCCAGGTCCAGCGCGCGGCTCCAGTAGTCGAGACAGTACCAGTCGAGGGTGCCACGCGTGGCCTCGAACCGGCCGAGCAGTCGCTCCCAGGCCTGATCCGGCCCGAAACCATGGCGCGCCGCGAAGGCGCGCGGAATGCGATGGCGCCAGAACCGGTCGTCGAAACCCAGGTCCAGCAGTGTGCCGTCGAGATCGACGAGCACCGTATCGACTTGATTCCAATCCGGATTTGCCACGCTCATGCGGGTATTATAGGCAGCCTCCCCCTGCAAGGCTCACCTCGATGGTCCCGAATCCCCACGACCTGCTGCACGAAGTCGTCGCCATCGCGCGCGCGGCCGGCCGCGCGATCCTGCAGGTCTATGCCTCCTCGTTCGCGGTCTCCGAGAAGGAGGACCGCTCGCCGCTGACGGAAGCCGACCTGCGCTCGCAGGACATCATCGGCGCGGGTCTCAGGCGCATCGCACCCGAGATCCCGCTGCTGTCGGAGGAAGCGGAGCAGACGCCATTCTCGGAGCGCTCGCGCTGGGACTGGCTGTGGGTCGTCGACCCGCTCGACGGCACGAAGGAGTTCATCCAGCGCAACGGCGAGTTCACGGTCAACATCGCCCTCGTGCACGACCATCGCCCCGTCCTCGGCGTGGTGCACGCCCCGGTTCTGCAGCGCGACTACTACGCCGCCGAGGGCTATGGCGCGTTGCGCGTCGATGGCGACGGCGGCATACGGCAGATCCGCGTGCGGCGGCCGGTGGAGCGGCCGCTGCGCATCGTGGGCAGCCGCTCGCACCGCGGCGACTCGCTGGATGGTTTCCTGGCGCGCGCGGGCGAGCACGAACTGGTCGCAATCGGCAGTTCCCTGAAGCTGTGCCTGGTGGCCGAGGGTGCCGCGGATGTCTATCCGCGCCTTGGACCGACGATGGAGTGGGACACCGCCGCCGGTCAGGCCGTGGTCGAGCAGGCGGGTGGCCACGTCGTCGCCCTCGATGGACGGCCGCTCGCCTACAACGCCCGGCCCGAACTGCTGAACCCGCACTTCATTGCCTATGGCGACGAGCGTGGCGACTGGCTGCGACTCCTCTGAGCGCGATCCGGGGCAGCATGCCGGCGTCGCCGTGCCGGCGCCTCCGGTGAGAGTTGGCGTGGGCGCCGGCCACGGGCCGCGGTCCCGGACGGGCGCCACATGCTGACCGCGCTGCTGGCCATCCTCTGCATCGGCACCCTCGTGCTGTTGTGGCATGCCGCGATGGAGGCACGCGAATTCGCGAACGAGATCGCGGCCGACACCTGTCGCGAGGCCGGCGTGCAGATGCTGGACGGCACTGTGTTCTTCCAGTCGCTGCGGCTCGCACGCGATGGCTCGGGCTGGCCCGCGCTGCGCCGCACGTACATCTTCGAGTACACCGAGGACGGCGACCGCCGGCGGCGCGGCTTCGTCGTGCTGCTCGGCCACGAGATCGAGACCGTGGGCCTGGGCCCCAGAGCCGTCACTTGAGCGGCGCCATCGACCTGCACCTGCATTCGCGTGCCTCCGACGGCCTGCTCGCGCCCGCGGCGCTCGTGGCGCACGCGGCCGCACGTGGCGTGCGCGTGCTCGCGCTCACGGACCACGACACGCTGGCCGGGCTCGACGAGGCGCAGGCAGCGGCCGCGGAGCTGCGTGTCAGCTTCGTGCGCGGTATCGAGCTGTCCGTGAGCCACGGCGGCCACGCACTGCACGTCGTCGGGCTGGGGCTCGGCACCGCCACGGCCGCGCTCGATGCCATCGTGCACACCACTGCGCGGCACCGCGAGCTGCGCGCGCAGGAGATCGCCCGCCGCCTGGATCGCGCCGGAGCGCCCGGCACCGAGGCGCTGCTGCTGGCGCAGCGCAGCACATCGCTGCCGACACGCACGCATTTCGCACGCGCCCTCGTGCAGCTGGGACACCTGCGTGAGCCGCAGCAGGCCTTCGACCGGTACCTGGGCCGCGGTGGCCGGGCCCACGTCCCGGGCGAGTGGCCGGAGCTCGCCCATTGCATCGCCGCCATCATCGCGGCGGGTGGCGTGGCCGTGCTCGCGCATCCGCTGCGCTACGTCATGTCCAGCGGACAGCGCCGACGGCTGGCCGCGGAGTTCCGCGAGCTTGGCGGCACGGCCGTCGAGGTCGTGACGGGTGGCGGATCGCGCGAGCAGCTCGCCGCCGGCGTGGCGCTGGCGCTGTACACGGACCTCGACGGCTCGGTGGGGTCCGACTTCCACGACCCCTCGATCGCGTGGAATCAACCGGGGCGATTGGCTAAGCTTCCGGCCACGGTCCGGCCCGTATGGCGGCGTCTGGGAGTCGGATCGGACGCGGGAACTGTTGCATGACGGACGCAGACGACAAGGTCAATACGGAGCTCCTCGAGCGCATGCAGAAGCTGCGGGAACTGCGCATCGAGCACCGTGATCTCGACGATGTGATCGCGCGGCTGTCGATGGACCTGTACATCAACGAGCTGCAGCTCAAGCGGCTCAAGAAACGCAAGCTGCTGATCAAGGACCAGATCGCGCGGCTCGAGAGTGAACTGATCCCGGACCTCAACGCCTGAAGCCCGCCCGGCCCGGCGCGGCAGGCGCGGGCGGCCGCGGCCAGGGTCAATACTCAGACAGGCTCGCAGCATGGCGAATGCCGGCATCCTCAACCGATTGCTCGAACGCGCGATGATCACCGAGGTCGCCGCGCTGCTGCTCACCGCCGCGGTCGCCTGGGTCGCGATGCGCTTCGTGAACCGCTGGTACGCGTCGCGGCCCGATCCGCACCATGGCCTGCTCGCGCTCACCCGCGAAGCGCTCATCGTCAGCCTGCCCTATCTGGGCGCACTCGTGCTGGTCCGGGCCGGGCAGGGT
>CAYWMY010000261.1:0-4438 GCA_964459405.1 uncultured Steroidobacteraceae bacterium
GCCGGCGTCGAGGGCACGCAGACCTGCATGTTGTTCTCGGCGCAGAGCTGCAGGAAGCGTTCGAGGCGCGCCGAACTGTGCTCCGGCCCCTGCCCCTCGTATCCGTGCGGCAGGAACAGCGTGAGCGCGGACAGCCGGCCCCACTTCGATTCGCCCGAAGCGATGAACTGGTCGATGATGACCTGGGCGCCGTTGGCAAAGTCTCCGAACTGGGCCTCCCAGATCACGAGCGTCTCAGGATCGGCGGTCGAGTAGCCGTACTCGAAGCCCATCACGGCTTCTTCGGACAGCACCGAATCGGTGACGGTGAACCGCGGCTGATCCGGGCGCAGCTGTTCGAGCGCGACGTGCCGCCGCCCCGTCTTCTGGTCGTGCAGCACCACGTGGCGGTGAAAGAAGGTGCCGCGGCCGCTGTCCTGGCCCGTGAGGCGCACGCCGTGGCCATCCTCGAGCAGCGTCGCATATGCGAGAATTTCGGCACAGCCCCAGTCGAGCGGCAGTTCGCCCGCGAGCATGCGGCGCCGGTCTTCGACGATCTTCGCCACGCGAGGCTGCAGCTCGAAGCCCGCCGGCACGGACGTGAGCCGCTCCCCGAGCTCGCGCAGCTTCTCGAGCGGCACCGCCGTCGCCACCCACTCGGTCCAGTCCGCGTCGAGGTGCCGCGACCAGTCGATGGTGTAGCGATTGCCCGTCGTGCCGACGAAAGCCCGCTGCTGCGGCTGACCTGCGTCGAGGCCACCGCGACAGCGCTCGACCATGGCGTCGGGCTCGGCCGCGGGCAGCACGCCCGCGGTCACGAGACGTCCGGCATAGATCTGGCGCGCCGTGGGATGGCGGCGGATCGCCTGGTACATCAGTGGCTGTGTCGCGGCAGGCTCGTCGGCCTCGTTGTGGCCGAGCCGCCTGTAGCACACGAGGTCGACCACGACGTCCTTGTGGAACTTCTGTCGGTACGCGAGCGCCTGGCGCGCGACGAACACCACGGCTTCCGGATCGTCGGCGTTCACGTGAAAGATCGGCGCCTCGATCATCTTCGCGACGTCGCTGCAGTACAGCGTCGAGCGCGCATCGCGTGGATCGCTGGTCGTGAAGCCCACCTGGTTGTTGACGACGATGTGCACCGTACCGCCGGTGTGGAAACCCCGCGCCTGTGACAGCTGCAGCGTCTCCATGACCACGCCCTGGCCCGCGAACGCCGCATCGCCGTGAATCAGCACCGGCAGCACGCGCGTGCCCTGCGCATCGCCGCGGCGTTCCTGCCGCGCGCGCGCCGAGCCCTCGACCACCGCGTTCACGACTTCCAGATGCGAGGGATTGAAGGCCAGCACGACATGCACATCGCCGCCGGGCGTGCGCAGATCGGCTGAGTAGCCCTTGTGATACTTGACGTCGCCGGAGCCCCTGAGCTTCAACCGGTCATAGCGACCCTCGAACTCCGAAAACAGCTCGGCCGGCGACTTGCCGAGCACGTTGACCAGCACGTTCAGGCGGCCGCGATGCGCCATGCCGATGATCGTCTCCTCGACACCGGCCACACCACCCTGCTGGATCAGGTCGTCGATCAGCGGAATCAGCGCATCGCCGCCCTCGAGCGAGAAGCGCTTCTGGCCGACGTAGCGCGTGTGCAGGTAGCGCTCCAGCCCCTCGGCGGCGGTCAGCTGCCAGAGGATGTTGCGCTGCTCATCGGGCGAGAAGCGGTGGGCCAGCCTGCCCTGCAGGAAGGACTCCTGCAGCCAGAGGCGCTCGTCGCTGTTCGAAACATGCGCGAACTCGGCACCGACGCTGCCGCACCACACCTGGCGCAGCATCGAGAGCATTTCGCCGAGCTTCATGCGCTTCGGCACGGCCGCGGCCGGGCTGCCCGTGAACAGGAACTCGCGGTCCATGGCCGTCGCCGGCAGGTTGTAGTAGGCGGGATCGAGCACGCGCGGTACAGGGCGTGGCATCAGCTCGAGCGGATCGATGTCGGCGATCAGGTGCCCGCGATTCGCATAGACCTGGATCAGGCGCGATACAGCGCCCTGTTCACGGGACTGGTCGAGGCCGGCCGCCCCCGGCGCGGCCGCCGCGCGCCCACGGCGCACGCCGGCACGCAACGACTGGACCACCGGTGCATGTGCGACTTCGGTGCCACCGCCGCGGATGCCGGCGAAATACTCCCGCCAGGCCTCCGGCACGGACTCCGGTTGCTGCAGAAAGTCCTCGTACAGGGCCTCGAGATAGCCGGCGTTCGAACCCGCGAGCGCGGAACCGGCGCGCTGGTCCTGCAGTGAAGCACCCATCGACGATCACATCCCGTTCCGGAGGTCCTGCCGCACGCAGCGACAAGGACGAGATCCCGGTGCCGCCGGCACCGGGCCCGCAATCAACATCGTCCGAGTATAGACGAAGCGGACCGGAAACAGCGCGTTATCAGTAAGTTACATTGCCCAGCATGCGCAGTTCGTAGGCGATCAGCGCAATATAGCCCGCGGCCACGACGTACAGGAACACCTCGCCGGGCAGGCGCCGGAACATGCGCATGCGTGCGCAGGCCACGAGCACGATCGTCCCCATGGCCGTGACCAGCAGTTTCACGCCCGCGAAGCTGCGGATGTCGAGATCGAGCAGCGCCGCCATGACCGGATTCGCCTCGATGGCACCGTGGTGAATGAGCGTGACCGTCAGGAAGGCATCCGCGACGGACAGGAAGAAGATCAGCAGTGCCGGGACCAGCAGTCGGGGCTGGTGCCAGTCGATGATGGGATAGATGCGATCCTCGCGTCGCCGCCCCGCGTAGCGGCGCGGTCGCAGCGCGCCCTGCCAGAAGCTCGCCAGTGACGGCCGGCGCCGGTCCGCCGCGACCCGCCGCTCGTCCTGCAGCGCGTCTCCGGCACCCGCTTGCACTTCGCACTGACGAAACTGCTTCAAGATCCGCCCCCTGCATCGCCGACAACAAGATGCTGCATGAGCGCGGCATGGCCGTCGAGCCACTCTTGACTTAACCGGGCGACAATCCGCGTTCCGCCGCTCGTGTGCAATACTGCAACCCGTTCTCCAGTGGACGGCTCGCTGCAACTCACCATGGACAGCCACCCGGGCATTCACCCCACCGCAATCATCGAGCCGGGCGCACAGATCGGGCCGGACTGCATCATCCACGCGCACGTCGTGATCACGCGGCACTGCCGGCTGGCGCAAGGCGTGACCGTACATGCCTGCTCCGTGCTGGGCGGCGATCCGCAGTATCTCAAGTTCGACACCTCGACCCCGAGCGGCGTGTTCATCGGGACGGGCACGGTGGTCCGCGAGCACTGCACGATCAACCGTTCGATCTACGCGGGCCAGGACACGACCATCGGCCAGCGCTGCTTCCTGATGGCGGACGCCCACGTGGGCCACGACTGTGTGGTCGAGGACGACGTGGTGCTCGCCAACAATGTGATGCTCGCGGGACACGTCGCCGTGGGCCGCGGCACCTTCATCGGTGGCGGCGCCGGCGTGCACCAGTTCTGCCGCATTGGTGAGACCGCGATGATCGGCGGCCTGATGCGGCTCGCGCAGGACGTGCCGCCCTACGTGATGGCTGCGGAACGCAACGAGGTGATCGGGCTGAACATCGTCGGACTGAAGCGTCGTGGCTTCGGGCGCGAGACGCTGCGCGAGTTGAAGGATGCCTTTCGCATGGTCTACGGCAGCCCGGGGAACATCCGCGATGCCGCGCGCGCGGCGCTGGCCGCCGGCCACTACGCGACCTCCGAGGCGCGCCAGTTCCTGGCGTTCTTCAACGGCGGCAAACGCGGTTTCGCGCGCGCGCGGCGTGTCACGCGCACGGCCACCGACGACTGAGAGACAGACTCGACCCGGTCGAAGGATCCACAAGTTGGGGGAGCCGTTTCCGGCGGCGGGGTCGGCCAGCGCACGATGGGAGACTGCTGAACGACCGCGGGACGGGATCGGGTCGGGGCGATCTCGGGCGTGGCCGGATCGGGCCGGCGCTGCAGCGGCCGGTGCGGCGCAGAGCGGCCTCCCCTGGCACCACTGTTCGAGGCAGTGAAGCGCAGCGGCGGCACGGGCCGCAGGGGCAAACGCATCTTTCAAGATGCCCACCCGCCGCGCAGAGAACGCGTCTTTCGCGATCCCCGCCCGCCGCACAGAGTTGGTGCCCCGGACAGGAGTTGAACCTGCGACCTGTCGCTTAGGAGGCGACCGCTCTATCCACTGAGCTACCGGGGCCCCGGTACCCGGAAGACGCGAAGTCGCGCGCGGCCGGGCGCCGCGAGTTTAGGTCCTCGCGGCCGCGATTGCATCGCCGGACATGAAATCGCGCGCCTGACCGACTGTCGCGCGCGCCAGAAGAATGATTGGTGGAGCGGAGGAGGATCGAACTCCCGACCTTCGCAGTGCGAACGCGACGCTCTCCCAGCTGAGCTACCGCCCCACACGAGGGCCGCGATTG
>CAYWMY010000262.1:0-4419 GCA_964459405.1 uncultured Steroidobacteraceae bacterium
AGCGCGCCCACTGGCGCGCCGTGAAGCCGTAGGGGCGCCCGTCCGACTTCGTCCGTGGCGTGCGTGTGGTGGTCTGTGGCATCGTCAGTCCCTCGTGTGGTGGTGGTGACCGGCAGCAGCCACAGCGTGGGGGTAACTTTGGGGGTAACCGCGCGGGCCGCGGCGATCTTCGAGCCGATTTCCGCGGGTTTTCTCGCCAATGTGAGACCAACCCGGGCCATCTTTACGTCCGCCGCCGTCCGCAGCGTCGCAGACCGGGCGGCGAATCCTCATAAAAAGCCGCAAGTGTCCCTTCGATTCCCTCGCCTGCCGTGCGTCGAGAGTCTGGTGGCGACCCGCGCAATTTCCGGGATAACTGCGCTCCGGGCGAGACGGCCACCTCCAGCATCGCCCCGGGCCGACGCAGTGATCCGCGCCACGCGGCCGCGTGACGCCCGCTGAAATCATGCCGCGCTGCGTGTGGCACTGATGCGCGCGAAGTGCCCGCGCGCAAGGCCCGTCGAGCCGTTTCACGCGCAGCGCCTGAATCTGTTCATCGCGCCCACCGGTGGTTGACACACGTCCGCTCGATCCCCTGTACTCGCGCGCCGAAGTCGCATTCGACGATGAGACGCTGCACTGTGCGGATCGCCCGTCTGTTCCCGACCCCGTACGCTCGCCGGGTGCTGGCGGCACTCGCGATTGGCGCATGCTCCAGCCCGCTGACGTCACCCACCCACGCGGCTGACAGCCCCTATGCGCTCAGTCCGACGTTCGTGCAGTCCCAGGCGGACGCCGGTGCGCGTGTGTATGCGCAGCACTGTGCCGGCTGCCACGGCCCGAACCTGAACGACGGGCCCTTCGCTCCGGCGCTCGCGGGCGACTCCTTCCTGCAGAAATGGAGCGGCCAGCGGGCCGGCGCGCTCGTCGACTACATGATGAGTTCCATGCCCCCCGCCACGCCCGGGTCGCTCGGCCGCGAGGAGACCGTCCAGCTGCTGGCGCTGCTGCTGCAGAACAACCATGTACGGCCGGGCACCGAACCGCTGCCGGCCGCACCGGAGGCGCTGGCCGCGATCCTGCTTCCAGCCCCGACCAACGCCTTCGGCGAAGTCGCTGCCGGGATCGTGCTGCCGCCGCCTCCCGACCCGCGCCCGAATCCGCTCGATGCGATCACGCCCGTGACGGAGCCATTGCTCCGGGATCCGCCACCGGGCGACTGGCTCTCCTGGCGTCGCACGCGTGACGCGGGCGGCTTCAGTCCACTGTCGCAGATCAACCGTGAGAACGTCGCGCAACTGCGCCTCGCCTGGTCATGGGCGCTGCCGAACGGCGAGAACGAGGTCACACCGCTCGTGCACGACGGCGTGATGTTCGTCTACGGCTACGACGACGTGATCCAGGCACTCGATGCCGCGAACGGCGACCTGCTCTGGCAGTACACGCGCCGCCACACACGCGCATCGCTGTACCCGAAGTGGCGCCGCGCGATCGCGCTCTACGGCGAACGCGTGTACACGCTGACCTTCGACGGTCATGTGGTCGCGCTGGATTTCCGCACGGGCCGCACGGTGTGGGACGTGGTCCTGGAACCTGCCACGACACCATTCGGATTGTCCGGCGGACCGCTGATCGCGGACGGCAAGGTCATCGTCGGCACCAGCGGTCTGCACCCGGGCGGCAATTTCATCATCGCGCTCGACGCCGAGACCGGTCGAGAGGTCTGGCGCTTCGCGACGATCCCGGCGCCCGGCCAGCCGGGTGGCGACAGCTGGAACGGACTGCCATACGAGAAACGATCCGGCGGAGCCGTCTGGACCCCGGGCAGTCATGATCCCGAGCTGAACCTGGTGTTCTTCGGGCCCGGCAATACCTATGACACGAAGCCGCTGCGCGATCGCGTGCCGGACGCACGCTACACGAACGACGCACTGTTCACGAATGCGACGCTGGCGCTGCGCGCCGACACCGGCGAACTCGCCTGGTACTTCGCTCACTTTCCGAACGACCAGTGGGATCTGGACTGGGCCTTCGAACGCCAGATCCTCACGCTGCCGCTCGAGGGGCAGGATCGCAAGGTCGTGGTCACGGCCGGCAAGATCGGCATTCATGACGTGCTCGACGCACGCACGGGGCGATATCTGTTCTCGATGGATCCCGGGCTGCAGAATCTCGTGACCGCCATCGATCCGCGCACCGGGGTCAAGGCCATTGACCGCGACCAGGCACCCGGTGACGGTGAACGCAAGTTCGTCTGCCCGCACCTCGAAGGGGGCAAGAACTGGACGCCCTCCTCCTACGACCCGCGTACCCGCCGGCTGTACGTCGCGATGGTTGAAACCTGCATGGACATCCGGCCCGGCCAGCCCGGTACGCGCGGCCTGCTGTCCACGGGCGCCGAATTCGGCGTACGGCCGCGCCCCGGCAGTGATGGACGCTACGGCCGTCTCGAGGCATTTGACCTGCTGACGCGGAAGTCCGTGTGGGTCGCCCGGGAGCGTCCCCCGCTGGTCTCGGGCGTGCTCGCCACCGCGGGCGGCCTGGTGTTCGCCGGTTACCTCGATCGCACGCTGGCGGCCTACGACGACAACAGCGGGAGGAAGCTGTGGAGCGCGCGCCTCAACGAGGTGCCGAACTCGAATGCCATCACGTACATGGCGGGCGGGCGGCAGTACGTCGCGATCGTGGTCGGTATGGGCGGGAACCACTCGCGGCTGTTCGCGGGGCTCACACCCGAAATCCGCAATCCCGCAAATCGCAGTTCCAGCGTCTGGGTCTTCGAGCTTCCCGAAGCAGGGTCCACGTCGGCCCGTGGGAGGTAGGCCGCCAAGACAGGATCCGCGGCGCTGCCGCACCCGATGCCGAGGCTTGCGGTGATGCGGCCATGCCCTGCAGGCCCGGCGGGCCGCAGCCGCACGCGGAGCCCGCCTGGATCGCAACCGTCCGGACTGTCGCGCCTGTGGGACT
This sequence comes from uncultured Steroidobacteraceae bacterium, assembly GCA_964459405.1. Lineage (GTDB taxonomy): Bacteria > Pseudomonadota > Gammaproteobacteria > Steroidobacterales > Steroidobacteraceae > CAYWMY01. The sequence continues at coordinate 2,947 of CAYWMY010000262.1, forward strand.
GAGCCGCCGAGTTGGAGGTATCCTTCCGTGGCGGGGGCGGCCTGAGCGGCGCATCGTGGAACGCAATTGCGGCGCTTCCGCCCCGCTGCAGAAGATCACCGGGCGTGCCGCGTCGGGCGGCCGCCCGCATCCATGTGCGGGTCCTGCAGGGGTTCGCAGCGATCGCGCGTCCACACCCGTCACGGAGGTCAGCCGATGAGTACCAACCGCCGCATCGTCCTGCGCGCACGACCGCAGGGCCTGCCCAGGGCCACGGACTTCGACCTGGTGTCCGGACCGGTTCCCGAGCCCGGACCCGGCGAGATGCTGGTGCGCGTCCTGTACTGTTCGCTGGACCCGGCGGTGCGACGCTGGATGGACGAGGACAGCTACGGCACGGCGATTCCGCTGGGTGGCGCCATCGCCTGCCTCGTGGTCGGTCGCGTCGTCCGGAGCCAATGCGATGGATTCGAGAACGGCGACTTCGTCACCGGCCTCGGCAGCGTGTCGGACTACGCGATCCTGAAGCCCGGCGGCTTCACCTGGAAGGTGGATCCGGCTGCGGCACCCTCTCTGACCAACCACCTGAGCGTGCTCGGTGCGAACGGGCTCACGGCCTACAACGGTCTGCTGCACGTAGGCAGGCCCAACCCCGGAGAAACGGTCCTGGTCTCCGGGGGCGCCGGATCGGTCGGCTCCATCGTCGGGCAGATCGCAAAGATCCACGGCTGCCGCGCGGTCGGCATCGCCGGCGGCGAGGCCAAGTGCAGGCTGATGCGCGAGAAGTTCGGCTTCGACGCAGCCGTCGACTACAAGGGCCGCGATCTCGAGCAGCTCACCGCCGAGGTACGCCGCGCCTGCCCCGCCGGCGTCGATGTCTACTTCGACAATGTCGGCGGCCTGCCGCTCGACGCCGCGCTCGCGGTCATCAACCAGAACGCGCGCCTCGTGATCTGCGGCATGATCTCGCGCTACAACGAGACCGTGCCGCCGCCCGGTCCGCGCAACATCTGGCAGCTGGTCGCGAAGACCGCGACCATGCACGGCTTCCTGAACCGTTACTACATGGCCCATTTCGACGAGGGGCTGCGCAATCTGCAGCAGTGGGTCCGCGAGGGCCGCATCCAGTGGCGCGAGCATGTCGACGAGGGTATGGAGAACTTCCACCGCTCCTTCATGCGGCTGTTCGATGGCACGAATGAAGGCAAGCTCATCCTGAAGATCGCCGATGCCGCCTGAAGCGCGCACGGCAACATCCACGCTTACCCCGGGGAGGAATGCAATGGATCTGGAGAAGACCGTCCGCGAACTCGCTGACAAGAAGGCGATCGAGGACCTCATCACCTGGCGCTTCGCGCGCGCCATCGACTGGCTCGACGTCGAGTCCGCCAAGGCCTGTTTTCACGAGGATGCGCGTTTCGCCTACGACGCCGTGGACATGAACGCGCACGACTTCTGCAACGCGTTCGCCTAGGGTGGTGCCGCGCTCCGGAT
>CAYWMY010000263.1:0-4397 GCA_964459405.1 uncultured Steroidobacteraceae bacterium
GTCGAAGTTCCACCCGCGCTGCAAGTATAGGCCAGTCAATCACGTCCGAATCGACCGGTCATGGGTCAGCGAAGAGGCTGCTTGGCGGCCAGGGTGAGGGGCTGAGCGAGCAGGGGGATGCCGGAAAAACCATCGGTACAGCAGTCGCGACAGCGACGGGACCCTGCCGTGCTCTGGTGCACCGCTGTCGTGACTGCTGCGGGCGGCCGCTGTTGCGCGCGACGGTCAACTGCAAGGCCTTGTCGAGCCGCCGTACCAGCGAGGGTGTTTGCGAGGAACGCCGGCGTTTCGCGCGTACGAAGATCGGCCCGGCTCTCCGGTTCTCCGTGCCGCGGCCTGTACCGCAGCGGCACCATCTCGCAACTACCTGATTAGATGGCGCTCCCAGAGGGATTCGAACCCTCGTCGCAGCCTTGAGAGGGCTGTGTCCTGGGCCTCTAGACGATGGGAGCGCGGGCCGTGCCGGATCCGGACCGGCGTTTTGCGGGCGCACATTATATCGGCCGCGGCCCGGGCCACAAGCCGCGCGGTGATGGATGCTAAGATGCGGCGCCGGAAATGCCGGCCTCGGCAAACATACCGCCTGCGTTGAACGAATACGCCACGCACCAAGTGCATACGCCGACCGTGATTGCGCGGGCCGATCACCCCGTCTCGCGTGCGCTGGTCGTGCCTGCGGCCCTCAAGGTGCTCTACCGACTGAAGGATGCGGGCTACCAGGCCTTCCTGGTCGGTGGCTGCGTGCGGGACATCCTGCTCGGCATCGAGCCCAAGGACTTCGACGTCGCGACCAACGCCCGACCCGAGGAGGTGCGCCGGCTGTTTCGCAGCTGCCGCCTGATCGGCCGGCGATTCCGGCTCGCGCACGTGCGTTTCGGCGACGAGATCATCGAGGTCGCGACCTTCCGCGCCACGCACGAACCGGGCGAGCCCGAGGACCTCGACGACGAACTCGATGATCGCGAGGGCGAGGGCAGTCCGACCGTGCTGCCCGAGGAACTCGAAGTCGACGAGCCGCTGCCCGAAGCCGCGGCGCCGCCGTCCGGCGCGTCCGCGGAGCGGGTCCAGGACGATCGCGGGCGACTGCTGCGCGACAATCTCTACGGCAGAATCGACCAGGACGTCTGGCGGCGTGATTTCACCTGCAACGCGCTCTACTACAACATCGAGGACTTCTCGATCTGGGACTACGTGGGCGGCGTCGCGGATGTCCGCGACCGGCGGTTGCGGCTGATCGGCGACCCCGAGACGCGCTATCGCGAGGACCCGGTGCGCATGCTGCGCGCCGTGCGATTCGAGGCGAAGCTCGACTTCTCGCTGGACCCGGATACCGAAGCGCCCATCAGGCGGCTCGCGGCGCTGCTGGACGGCATTCCCGCTGCACGGCTGTTCGACGAGGCCCAGAAACTGTTCCTCGCGGGATTCGCGTGTCGTTCCTTCGAGCTGCTGGCGGGCCACGGTCTGCTCGAGCACCTGTTCCCGTCGCTCGCCACGCATCTGGCGCACGAACCGACGGGCATGACGCGCCGCCTGATCGAGCAGGGGCTCGCGAACACCGATCGGCGTGTGCAGCAGGGCCGGCCTGTGACGCCCACCTTCCTGTTCGCGGTGCTGCTGTTCGGACCGATCTCGGATGCCGCGCAGCGGCGTTTCGATGCGGGCAAGCCCGCGACGCTGGCGATCGCCGAGGCGTGTGACGAGGTCATCGCCGCGCAGGTGCACCGGATCGGCTTGCCGAAGCGCTTTTCGGTGCCGCTGCGCGAGCTGCTGGCGCTGCAGCCCCGCTTCCATCGCCGCGAGGGACGCAAGGCGCTGAACCTGCTGAATCACCCGCGTTTCCGCGCCGCATACGACTTTCTGCTGCTGCGGGCCGAGGCCGGCATCGAGGACGTCGCGGTGGCCCGCTGGTGGACTGCGGTGCAGGACATGCCGGCCGAGGATCGCCTTGCGCAGGTCGAGCGTCCCCGTGCTCCGGGTGATGCACAACCGGGCGGCGCACCGCGCCGGCGCCGTCGACGCCGCCGTCCGGCCGCGCCTCAGGCGTGACATGGGGCCGCGATGGGTGCCGGCGTATGTCGCGCTGGGCAGCAATCTGCACGACCCCGCGACCCAGGTGGGGCAGGCCCTGTGCCGTCTGACGCAGATCCGCGGTACGCGCCTCGTGGCGCGTTCGCGGCTGTGGCAGTCGCGACCTCTGGGACCGCAGGACCAGCCGGACTTCGTGAATGCCGCGGCCGGACTGCTCACGCAGCTGCCACCCGCGGGACTGCTCGCGGAGCTGAAGGGCATCGAGCGGCTCATGGGGCGCACGCGACCCCCCGTGCGCTGGGGCCCGCGCATCATCGACCTGGACCTCGTCGGTTACGACGCGCTGGAGTGTGCGGAGCCGGGCCTCACGCTGCCGCACCCCGGCGCGCACCTGCGGAACTTCGTACTGCACCCGCTCGCCGAGTTCGCTCCGGAGTTGTTCATTCCGGGGCGCGGCCGCGTCGCGGACCTCGCGTGCACCGTGGGCGGCGAGGGCCTGCGCGTCCTCGGCGGGGATGATGGCGCATGAGTGCAGCAGCGTCCTGGCCGCACCGCTTCGTGGTCATCGAAGGCGTGATCGGCGTCGGCAAGACGAGCCTGGCGCGACGCCTCGCCGAGGCCATCGGCGCCGAGGCCGTGCTCGAGCAACCCGCGGAGAATCCGTTCCTCGAACGCTTCTACCGCGATCCACGCGGCAACGCCTTTCCGGCACAGCTGTATTTCCTGTTCCAGCGCGCGCGACAGCTGCAGGCGCTGCGCCAGCAGGACCTGTTCGCACCGGTGCGCGTGGCCGACTACCTGCTCGAGAAGGACCGGCTGTTCGCACGCGTGACGCTCGACGATGAGGAGTTCGCGCTGTACGAGCAGGTCTACCAGCGCATGGCCTTCGAAGCGCCGCGACCGGATCTCGTGGTGTTCCTGCAGGCTCCCGTCGAGGTACTCGCCGAACGCATCGCGCGCCGCGGCATCCGCTACGAGCAGAACATCCGGCGCGAGTACCTGGAACGGCTGCAGGTTGCCTACACGCGTTTCTTTCACGAGGACGGCGACTCGCCGCTGCTGATCGTCAATGCGGCCGACTTCGACCCCGTCAACGACGCCAGGGCCTTCGCCGAGCTCTACCGCGCGATCGAACGTACGCGTCGCGGCCGCCACTATTTCAATCCGCCCGGCGCCGGCCTGCCGGGCCCGTAGGGCCGGTCCAGGCTGCGACGGTCGCAGGATATCCGCGGCGTCCAAGCCGCGCCCCCACGCGCAATTCCGCAGCAGCTCTGCGAGCGCCGCGTGCCGTGCCCGGTCTGACGTCTGCAGTCGGCGTCGGTCGCAGCGGCACGCCGCGGCGGCTGGCCTCGGTTCACAAGGCTGCACAGGGTGCGGTCCGCGAGGCGCATCCGGTGCGGCTCAGGCGGTGTGCGACGTGCCGTGTGCCTGCCGGGCCGCCGTTGATGTTTGCCACCGAGTCGGCCATTCTTGCGCACCTCTCACGCGGTGCAGTCATGTATACGCAACTCGAAATGCGCGGCTCAGCCCGGCCACCGGTCAACGTATCGACGCTGCACAACATGAAGCGCGATGGCGAGAAGATCGCGTGCCTGACGGCTTACGACGCGAGCTTCGCCGTGCTGGTCGATCGGGCGGGCGTGGATCTGGTGCTGGTGGGCGATTCGCTGGGCATGGTGATCCAGGGCCACGAAACGACGGTGCCCGTGACCATGGACGACATGGTCTACCACTCGCGGGCGGTGGCGCGCGGCCTTTTCCGTCCGTTCCTGGTCGCGGACATGCCCTTCATGAGCTACGCCTCGAAGGAACAGGCCCTGTCCAATGCGGTGCGCCTCATGCAGGAAGGCGGGGCGAAGATGGTCAAGCTGGAGGGGGGCGCGGGCCAGGTGGGCATCGTCGAGTTCCTGGCGAGCCACGACATCCCGGTCTGCGCCCACATCGGGCTCAAGCCGCAGTCGGTGCACAAGACCGGCGGCTTTCGCGTGCAGGGGCGCGATCCGGACATGGCGGAGCAGATGCGCAGCGATGCGCGTGCGCTGCAGGACGCGGGTGCGGACATCGTGCTGCTGGAATGCGTGCCGAGTGCGCTCGGTGCGCAGATCACCTCCGAGCTGCGCGTGCCCGTCATCGGCATCGGCGCGGGCCCGGATGCTGACGGCCAGATCCTCGTGCTCTACGACATACTGGGCATCACCACGGGCCGCACGCCGAAGTTCAATCGCGATTTCATGGCGGGCGGCAGCACGCCGCTCGCGGCGATCGAAGCCTACGTCAACGCGGTCCGCAGGCGGGAATACCCCGCGCCCGAGCACTGCTACTGACGCGACACATGGATACCGTGACGCGGATTCACTCGGTGCGCGAGC
>CAYWMY010000264.1:0-4396 GCA_964459405.1 uncultured Steroidobacteraceae bacterium
CCACTCGTGGTTCTGGTGACGCTCGTACCCGCGATCGACATCGCGGTCAACGTCGTGAACCAGCTGCTTACCGCGTTCCTTCCGCCGGGCAGTCTGCCGGCGCTCGATGTGCACGGACGCAGCGGGATCCCGTCGGAGCTGTGCACCGCGGTGGTCACCCCGACGCTGTTCGGCAGCGTCGAGGACGTGCAGGAGGCGCTCGAGAACCTGGAAGTGCAGTACCTGGCGAACCGCGCGAAGCACCTCCACTTCGCGATCCTGAGCGATTTCACCGACGCTCCGACCGAGACCACCCCCGCGGACACGGCGATCCTGGCGGCCGCCGTGGACGGCGTGCGTGCGCTCAACGAGCGCTATGCGCCCCGGGCGCAGGACGCCATCTACCTGTTCCACCGGCCGCGCCGCTGGAACGCGCAGCAGGGCGTGTGGATGGGCTGGGAGCGGAAGCGCGGCAAGCTGGCCGAGTTCAACCGGTTCCTGCGCGGCGGCCGTGGGGACGCGTTCTCGCAGATCGTCGGCGACGTGGCGGCGCTCGCGGACGTGCGCTACGTCATCACGCTGGATGCGGACACCGTGCTGCCGCCGGATGCGGCCGGGCGCCTGATCGGGGCCATCGCGCATCCGCTGAACCGCGCCGCGTACGATGAGACGCGCGGCCGGATCGTGCGCGGCTACGGCGTTCTGCAGCCGCGTGTCGGCGTTTCACTGCCGAGCGCGCACCGCTCACGCTTCGCCGCCATCCACTCGGGACACCCGGGCGTCGACCCGTACACGACTGCGGTGTCGGACCTGTACCAGGACCTCTTCGGAGAGGGCAGCTTCACGGGCAAGGGGATATACGACGTGGCCGCGTTCGAGCAGGCGACGCACGGCCGCTTCCCCGAGAACACGCTGCTATCGCACGACCTGATCGAAGGCAGCTACGCGCGGGCCGGGCTGGCCACCGGCATCTCCGTCTACGACGAGTATCCGCAGCGCTATCTCTCCTTCACGCGCCGCAAGCACCGCTGGATCCGCGGGGACTGGCAGCTGCTGCGCTGGCTGACGCGCTGGGTGCCCGGCCCCGAGGGTCGGGAGCGCAACCGGCTGCCGATGCTCGCGCGCTGGAAGATCTTCGACAACCTGCGGCGCAGCACCGTCGAGATCGGGCTGCTGGTGCTGCTGGTCGCCGGTTGGACGGTGCTGCCGGGATCCCGCCTCACCTGGACGCAGCTCGGCCTGGGCGCCATCGCCATGCCGTGGCTGGTGGCGCTGCTGCTGGCCGCGCTGCGGCCGCCGCTCGACAAGTCCTGGCGCGCCTACTACGGCACGCTGGTCGACGACGCGGTGATCAGCGTGCAGCAGCTCGCCGTGGCCATCGTGTTCCTCCCGCACCAGGCCTGGATCTCCGCGGACGCGATCGTGCGTACGCTGTGGCGGCTGTTCGTGAGCCGACGGCATCTGCTCGAGTGGCAGACCGCCTCGCAGGCGGAGCGCAGCGAGACGAGCGGCGCGGGGCGCGTGTGGCGGCAGATGCTGCCCGCGGTCCTGCTCGCGCTCGGCATCCTCGCGCTCGTCGCTGTGGTCGAAGTGCTCGTGCGCGGCCGCAGTGGAGCGGCCGTCCGCGTGGCCGGACAGGGGCAGCTCTGGCAGCTCCTGGCGCTGGTCGTGCCGTTCGTCGCGATCTGGGCGGCGGCGCCCGCGATCGCGCATCTGCTGAGCGCACCGGCACTGCGCCGGGACCCGCCGCTCAACGCCGATGAGCAGCGTGCGGCGCGTTGCTACGCCCTGCTGCACTGGCGCTACTTCGACCGCTTCGTGACCGCGGCGACGAACTGGCTGGCGCCGGACAACTTCCAGGAGGACCCCACACCCGTAATCGCCGCGCGCACGTCGCCGACGAACATCGGGTTGCAGCTGCTCGCGACGGTGAGTGCGCACGACCTCGGGTTCATCACTGCGGCGGACATGACGGGCCGGCTCGAACGGGTGTTTGCGTCGCTGGAGCGGATGCAGCAGCTGCGCGGCCATTTCTACAACTGGTACGAGCTGCAGAGCCTGGAGGTGCTGGAGCCCGCCTACATCTCGACCGTGGACAGCGGCAACCTGGCCGGTCACCTCATCGCGCTGCGGCAGGCGTGCCTCGCGATCGCGGAGGCCGGCAACGACAGCGGCAGGCTGGGCATGGGGCTCCAGACCGGCCTCGACCTGGCTGCCGGGCGGCTGCGGGAGGTGACGGCCATGCCCCGCGTGCCGGCGCCGCTTGCCAGCGCCGCAATGGCTGCGGAGAGACACGTGGTCAGTGCACGAGCGGTGCTGGCCGCGCGCGGGGACGGCGCCGTCCCGGTCGATCCGGGCGCCGTCATGTCCCACCTCGAAGCGGCGCGGGCCGCCCTCGAGTCGGCGGGACGTCGCGAGGATGAGGATCCTGCGTACGAGTGGATCGACTGGAGCCTGGCGCTGGCGGGTGAGCTCGCTGCCGTCTCCGCTGGCGAGTCGCGCGCCGCCGGGCTGCGCACACGCCTGGAGGACCTGGCCGTGCGCGCGCATCACCTCGCCCTGGCCATGGACTTCCAGTTCCTCTTCGATCGCGAGCGTGAGCTGTTCGCGATCGGCTACCAGCCGGCGCGCCATGCCCTCGACAACTCGTACTACGATCTGCTCGCGTCCGAGGCGCGGCTGGCCAGCTTCATCGCGATCGCCAAGAACGACGTGCCCGTCGCACACTGGTTCCGCCTCGGGCGCACGCTTACGCGCGCGACCGGCGAGACGGCCCTGGTGTCGTGGAGCGGCAGCATGTTCGAGTATCTCATGCCTGCGCTCGTCATGCGGTCGTTCCCGCACACCGTGCTCGACCAGACCTACCGGGGCGCAGTACGCCGGCAGATGGCCTACGGCGCGGCGCACGGCGTGCCGTGGGGCGTGAGCGAGAGCGCGTACAATTTCCGGGACCGGCAGCTCACGTACCAGTACGGCGCCTTCGGTGTGCCGGACCTGGGGCTGAAGCGAGGCCTGGGACACGACCTCGTGATTGCGCCCTACGCGTCGCTGCTGGCGGCCATGGTCGAGCCGCACCGCGCGCTCGCGAATCTGGCTGTGCTCGCCGAGAAGGGCGCGCTCGGTCCGTTCGGCTTCCGCGACGCACTCGACTACACCCGGCCGGAGCCCAAACAGCGCTACGCGGTCGTCGGCAACTACATGGCGCATCACGTGGGCATGAGCCTGGTCGCGCTCGACAACCTGCTGTGCGGGCAGATCTGGCAGCAGCGCTTCCATGCGGATGCGCTGGTCCGCTCCGCGGAGCTGCTGCTGCACGAGCGCATTCCGCGGCGGCTGCTGCTGCAGCGGCCGCAGGAAGCCAGGCCAGACGATGCGCTGCCGGATCCGGACCTGGAAGCGCCCGTGGTGCGCGAGTTCAGCTCGCCGGATCTGGCGGCGCCCCACATCGCCCTGCTCGGCCGCCATCCCTACACCGTCATGCTCAGCCACGCGGGTGCGGGCTACAGCCGGTACGATGAGCTGGCGGTGACCCGGTGGCGCGCGGATGCCACCGCGGATGCGACCGGCCAGTTCTGCTATGTCCGCGATGTGACCACCGGGCGGACCTGGTCCGCGGCGCACCAGCCTGTCGGTGCGCGTGCGGACTGGTACCGGGCGCTGCTCGCGACGGATCGCGTGACGTTCCATCGCGCCGATGGTCCGATCGAGACGCTGACCGAGATCGCGGTGGTGCCCGAGGACGCTGCCGAGGTGCGACGGGTAACGGTGACCAACAACGGTTCCCAGGTGCGGGAGGTCGAGCTGACGAGTTACGGCGAGGTGGTGCTGGGCCCGCCCGACGCCGACCGTGCGCACCCCGCGTTCGCGAATCTGTTCGTCGAGACGGAGTGGCACGACTGGTGTACGGCGATCACCGCGACGCGGCGGCCGCGGTCGAACCAGGAGGGGACGCTCTGGTGCGTGCACGTCGCCGATACTGGGCGCGAGCGAGTGGGCGCGGTGAGCTGCGAGACCGACCGCGCGCGCTTCCTGGGCCGCGGCGGAACGACGCGCCGGCCGGCGGCGCTGGACACGGCAGGAGACCTCTCGGGGACGACGGGTGCGGTGCTCGATCCGATCTTCGCACTCCGGACGCGGGTGCGCCTGGAGCCGGGACAGTCCGCAGCGGTGGCGTTCACGACCCTGATCGCGACCAGTCGTGAGAGCGCGTTCCACCTCGCGGACCGCTACCACGACCCGCATGCTGCCCAGCGGGCGCTCGATCTGGCCTGGACCGCGCAGCAGGTCGAGCTGCGTGAGCTGCGGGTGACCCCCGCCGATGCTGCAGTGTTCCAGGAGATCGCCGGCTTCCTGCTGCATCCGCATCCGGCCCTGCGCGCGGCGCAGTGCCACATGTGTCACAACGACAACGGCGTGG
>CAYWMY010000265.1:0-4392 GCA_964459405.1 uncultured Steroidobacteraceae bacterium
CGAGGGCTCGATGCCGTTCGAGGCATTGTTCGCGAGCGACAGCGAGATCGTGCCCGTGGGCGCGATGGAGGTGTGGTGCGTGAAGCGAGCGCCGGTCTTCTCGAGCTCGTGCACCAGCGCCGGCGCCACGCCGGCCACGCGCTGCATGTAGCGGCTGTAGCGCGCGTGCAGGATGCGCCCGGGCACGCGGTCACCGGCCTTGTAGCCATCGCGGACCATCTCCGGCCGCCGGCGCAGCATCTCGCGCGTGACCTCGAATTCCTGCGTCATGATCGGCGCCGGCCCCTTCTCGCGTGCCAGCTCGAGCGCGGCCTCCCAGCCCGCGAGCGCCATCTCGCGAGACACGTTCTCGGTGAACGCAACGGACTCCTTCGATCCATAGCGCATGCAGAGCATGGTGATGGTCGAGCCCAGGCCGAGGAAGCCCATGCCGTGGCGGCGCTTGCCGAGAATCTCCTCACGCTGCCGGGCGAGCGGCAGGCCGTTGATCTCGACGACGTCATCGAGCATGCGCGTGAAGATGCGCACGACCTCGCGGTACTCGTCCCAGTCGAACGCGGCATCCGGCGTGAACGGATTGCGCACGAAACGCGTGAGGTTCACGGACCCCAGCAGGCAGGATCCATAGGGCGGCAGCGGCTGTTCACCGCAGGGATTGGTGGCGCGGATGTTCTCGCACCACCAGTTGTTGTTCATCTCGTTCACGCGGTCGACGAGCACGAAGCCGGGCTCGGCGAAGTCGTACGTGGACGTCATGATGACGTCCCAGACGCGGCGCGCCGGTACGGTCCTGTAGATCTTGCAGGCCACCAGCCCCTCGTCGTTCGTGACGTAGCCGGCCGTCGTCGGCCAGTCGCGCCAGACGAACTTCGTGGTGTCCTGCAGGTCCGGGCGTTCCGCCTCGTGCTCGCGCACCGAAACCGGGAACGCCAGCCGCCACTCGGCATTGCCGCGCACGGCCTGCATGAACTCGTCCGTGATCAGCAGCGAAAGATTGAACTGGCGCAGGCGTCCGGCCTCGCGCTTGGCGCGCACGAAATCGAGCACGTCCGGATGGCCGACATCGAACGTGCCCATCTGCGCGCCGCGGCGACCGCCGGCCGAGGAAACCGTGAAACACATCTTGTCGTAGATGTCCATGAACGACATCGGCCCGGACGTGTACGCCCCGGCGCCCGAGACGTAGGCCCCGCGCGGACGCAGCGTAGAGAATTCATAGCCGATGCCACAGCCCGCCTTCAGCGTCAGGCCGGCCTCGTGCACCTTGCAGAGGATGTCGTCCATCGAGTCGAGGATCGTGCCGGACACCGTGCAGTTGATCGTCGAGGTCGCCGGCTTGTGCTCGAGCGCGCCGGCATTCGACATGATGCGGCCGGCCGGAATCGCCCCCTTGCGCAGCGCCCAGAGGAAGCGCTCGTACCAGTATTCGCGCGACTCCGGCACCTCGACCTCGGAGAGCGCGCGCGCGACGCGCTTCCAGGTGTCGTCCATCTGCTGGTCGACCGGAGTTCCATCCTTGGCGGTCAGCCGGTACTTCCTGTCCCAGATATCGAGCGATGCCTCCTGGAAGGGAATCTGGTCGACGTCCTTGAGTTCCAGCCTGACGGCGGTCTTCATTATTTTGGGACTCCCCAGTGCCATTTCATTCTGGTGCGACGCGCCCGAACGGTGAGCCCCGGGTCTCGCCGCAGCGATCCCTCTGGAAGTGGTGCAACACCTGCCGGGAACGATCCTTGCTGACCCCTCGCGTCGGCTCGATGCCGGAACACAAGATGTTGTGTCAGGGACGTTAAGTTATTTTCGTTGACAGCCCGCTGTCAAGAACAAACCCGCCACGCAGAGTGCCATGAAAAATCATTCATAATCATTCACTTGGAGATACTCGTGCGGGGTTTTCTGCCTCGCTGCACGGGCAAACCCTCAACACCGGCGCATGTTGCAGCACACAACATGTTGTGTTCAGAGGCTGCGAACAGGACGCCCACAGCTTATCCACCGGTTGCGGCCTCACGCGGGCTCTGCCCGCGCGGAAACGGCGACTCCGCAGGCCATCATACGGCCTGCCGCGGCCACCCTCGACGGCCGCCCCCAGGAACTCCGGCGGCCCCAATGCTGTCGCAGCCAAGGCGTCGCGCGCTACAGTCGGGCGCCATCGATCCAATGCTCGAAGTTCCAGTGAGGCTGCCGAATGAAACGTCTGCTGTCTGCCGCCGCCCTGACCGGGGCCCTCTTGTTGAATTCCGCCGCCTGGGCGGCCCCCCAGGCTGCGGAGGCGCCCACGACGTCGCTGGCGCCGATGGTCAAGCGCGTGTCACCGGCCGTGGTGAGCGTTGCGGTCCGTGGAGCCGTGCGTGAACAGCAGCGCAATCCCTTCTTCGACGATCCCTTCTTCCGGCGCTTCTTCGGTGAGCCTCCCGGCAGGAACGAATCACGCGAGCGCCCGTTCCAGAGCGCGGGCTCCGGCGTCGTGGTCGATGCCCGGAACGGCTACATCGTCACCAACGCGCATGTGGTCGAGAACGCCAAGGACATCACCGTCGCGACCGTTGACGACCGCGAGCTCAAGGCCGAGGTCGTCGGCGCGGACAAGGGCTCGGATGTCGCGGTGCTGAAGATCAAGGACGGCAAGCTGAACGGCGAGATCACGCTGGCCGATTCGGGTCGCGTCGAGGTCGGCGACTTCGTCGTCGCGATCGGCAATCCTTTCGGCCTGCAGCACACGGTCACCTCCGGCATCGTCAGCGCACTCGGACGCACGGGCATCAATCCGGAGGGCTACGAGAACTTCATCCAGACCGATGCGGCGATCAACCCCGGCAACTCGGGTGGCGCGCTGGTCAACCTGCGCGGCGAACTGGTCGGCATCAATACCGCGATCTTCTCGCGCAGCGGCGGCAACATGGGGATCGGCTTCGCGATTCCCTCGAACATGGTCCGGTCGATCATGGACCAGATCATCAAGTTCGGCGAGGTCAAGCGCGGCCAGCTCGGTGTCAGCATCGTCACGCTGACGCCGAAGGACCGGCAGAGCTTCAAGATCGGCGACGACGTGCAGGGTGCCATGGTGTCCCAGGTTCTGGAGGGATCCGCCGCCGCCAAGGCCGGTATCGAGGCCGGCGACATCATCACGGCCGTCAACGGCGAAGCCGTCAAGAGCGCAGCGGAACTGCGCAGCCGCATCGGGCTCATGCGAGTCGGCGAGCAGGTGGAGATCACGGTGCTGCGCGAAGGCAAGCCCCGCCGCCTCGCCGCGGTGATTCGCGAGCCGCTGCCTGAGAGTGGCGATGCGGAATCCCTGCACGCGTCGCTGGCCGGCGCCGATCTCACGGATGCGACTCCGGACACGAAGGTGCCGGGCGTGCTGGTCCGCAGCGTCGCCCCGCAGAGCCCGGCGGCGCAGACGGGCCTGCGTCCCAGCGACGTGATCATCGCGGTCGATCGTGCCCGCGTCGAATCACTGGCGCAGCTCAAACAGGCCGTCGGCGGGCTCGACGGATTCTGGCTCACGATACGGCGCGGCTCGCAGACCCTGCTGCTGCCGGTGCGCTGAATCCGGACGCCCGCTCCGCGCGCGGCCCCGCCCCGGCCAGCCCGGGGTCACGTCGGGCGGGCATCCGCGCGCGGCTGGCCGCCAGCGATCCTCCTGATCGGCCGCGAACCCAGCTGGAAGTCCGAGTCCGGCGTGACGAGGACGATGCGGTCGCCGCCTGCCGCACCGCCCAGGCCGTCGTGGTCGCGCCCGAACACGATCCCGGATCCTGCGGGGCCGGCGACCGACGCGAGCACGGTTCCCGTCTCCAGGTCGCGGAAGCTGGTATCCGGCGCGATCCCGCGTGCTCGCAGCAGCGGCGTATCCGCATCGTTCGCGACGAACAGCAGCTGCGCGTATTCGGCGCGCGCCTGCAGATACTCGTCCGAGAAGCGCTCGCGGTCATAGCGTCCGTCGGCGTTCACGGTCGCGTCATAACCGACGCCGGTCACGGCGAACGGCAGGCCGTGCATGAGCGCATACCGCACGGCGAGTCCCTGCGCGGTGTCCAGAGCCGCGGCGCGTGCGAGTTCGGGGGCTCCCAGCCCCAGCAGGTTCAGCAGGCCGGCACCGGCGCCCGCCGCACCCTCGAGTGTCTCGATCAGGCGGAAGCTCAGATCGTGCATGCGCGCGCGCGGATCCAGGCAACGCAGGTCGATCTCGACGCCGAAGAAACGGCCGATGCTGGTGAGCGTCGACTCCAGCGTTTCCAGCGAGTAGCGAGTGGTCGCGGCGAGCAGCGCCGTCAGCCGCTCGAAGCTCTGTCCGCCGTGCGCGAGCAGATCCAGCACGCGGTACACGCCGAGGGCGTCGACGAGCGGCGCGATGGCGTAGTTGTGGTGCGTGGCCTCGGGCGCCGAGCG
>CAYWMY010000266.1:0-4381 GCA_964459405.1 uncultured Steroidobacteraceae bacterium
TGAATCTGCTCGACACGCCCGGCCACCAGGACTTCTCGGAGGACACCTACCGCACGCTGAGCGCGGTCGACTCCGCGCTCATGGTCATCGACTGCGCCAAGGGCGTCGAAGAGCGCACGATCAAGCTCATGGAGGTCTGCCGGCTGCGTGATACGCCGATCATGACCTTCATCAACAAGCTCGATCGCGAGGGCCAGAGCCCCATGGCGCTGCTCGACGAGATCGAGAAGGTGCTGAAGATCAGCTGCGCGCCCGTCACCTGGCCGATCGGCATGGGTCGCGGGCTCAAGGGCATCTACCACCTGCTCGAGGACCGTATCTACGTCTACGTCGGCGAGGGCCAGGGCCGTGTCGGCGAGAACCTCGTGATCGACGGGCTTGCGAGTGCCGCGGCCGCCCTGCTGCTCGGTGACGACGCGCAGGCCTTCCGCGACGAGGTCGAGCTGGTGCGCGGGGCGGCCGACGAGTTCGATTCCGTGCAGTACCTCGCCGGAAAGCAGTCCCCGGTGTTCTTCGGTTCGGCGATCGGCAATTTCGGTGTCGAGGAGCTGCTCACGATGTTCGTGGAGCATGCGCCGGAGCCCAGGCCGCGTGAGACGCTGACGCGCACGGTCGGGTCGCATGAGCCGAAACTCACGGGCTTCGTGTTCAAGATCCAGGCGAACATGGATCCGGCGCACCGCGACCGCATCGCTTTCATGCGCATCTGCTCGGGGCGATACGAGCGTGGCATGCGTCTGCGGCATGTGCGGCTCGGCAAGGAGGTGCGCATCGCCGATGCGCTGACGTTCATGGCCGCCGACCGCCAGCGCGCTGACGAGGCCTTTGCGGGCGACATCATCGGGTTGCACAACTACGGCACGATCAACATCGGCGACACCTTCACGGAGGGCGAGTCGCTGACCTTCACCGGCATTCCGAACTTCGCGCCGGAGATGTTCCGCCGCGCCGTGCTGAAGGATCCCCTGAAGACCAAGGCCCTGCAGAAAGGCCTCGCTCAGCTCTGTGAGGAGGGCGCGACACAGCTGTTCAAGCCACTCAGGAACAACGATCTGATCCTGGGCGCGGTCGGACCGCTGCAGTTCGAGGTGGTCGCATTCCGACTCGCGGACGAGTACGGCGTGCAGTGTGTGTTCGAGCCGGTCAACGTCGTGACCGCGCGCTGGGTGCGCTGCGAGGACGCGAAGAAGCTCGCGGAGCTGCGTACGAAGCTGTACGACGGTCTCGCGCTGGACCACGCCGGTGAGCTGGTCTATCTGGCGCCGTCGCGTGTGAACCTGAGCCTGACACTGGAACGCTGGCCGGGCGTCGACTTCCGCGAGACGCGTGAGCACCTGGCGGTCGCCGCGTGAACGCCGCGGCGTTGTGCCCGGGCATGTCGGGCCAGCGTCGTCGTTGCGGCGGTTACGGTTCGGGCACTTGTGATGAGCGCGCTGCCGCCCACGGGCCGCCGGCTGCCGCTGGCTTCGGGTTCCCCGGGGCTCGGCACGCAACGGAGCACATCCCTGTGAGGTCGGCGCGGGACATCCCTGTTCCGCGACGGCCTCGCCCCGGGGACCTTCACCACCAGCCAGCCGGCGGCCCGTGGGTGGCGCATTCGTGTCGTCTCGTGTTCACCAAGCGACTCGTCGTTGGATGCACGTCGGACGGGCGCGGCGCATGAGGAAGCTGCTGCGCAAGCCCGTGGTCGCCTGGGCACTGTTCGACTGGGCGAACTCGGCGTTCGCGACGACCGTGATGGTTGGATTCTTCCCGCTGTTCTTCAAGCAGTACTGGGCCACCGGCACGAGCGCCAGCGAGAGCACCTTCGAACTCGGTCTGGTCAACGGCGCGGCCAGTCTCGGTGTCGCGATCCTCGCGCCCTTCCTCGGTGCCGTCGCCGACCGTTCCGGCGGCCGCGTCCGTCTGCTCGGCGCCTTCACCGTCCTCGGCGCCGCGGCAACCGTCGCGCTGGCGCTCATCGGCCACGGCGCATGGCTCACGGCGGCGGTCGCATTCGCCGTGGCGTCCTTCGGCTTCTCCGCCGCGAATGCGTTCTACGACTCGCTGCTGCTCGACGTCGCCGAACCGCGCGAGTTCGAGCGTGCCTCGGCGTTCGCGTTCGCGCTGGGCTACCTGGGCGGCGGCATCCTGTTCGCGCTGAACGTCTGGATGGTGCTCTCGCCCGCGACCTTCGGACTCGCCAGCGCCACGGACGCCGTGCGCTGGTCGTTCGTCACCGTGGGCCTCTGGTGGCTGCTGTTCTCCTTGCCGGGCCTCGCGGTCGTCCGCGAGCGGCTGGCGCGGCCCGTCGTGCCCTGGCGCGTCGCGCTGCGCGAGGCGACCGGTGAGCTGCGGACCACGGTTCACGAGATCCGGCGCTACCGCGTGCTCGCGGTATTCCTCGTCGCTTACTGGCTGTACATCGATGGCGTCAACACGGTCGCCAAGATGTGCGTGGACTACGGCTTGTCGCTGGGCTTCCCGCAGTCGGCGCTGATCTCGGCGCTGCTGATCACGCAGTTCGTGTCCTTTCCGGCGGCGCTGGCCTTCGGCTGGCTGGGATCGCGCATCGGTGCTCGTCGTGGCGTGCTGGTCGCGATCGCCGTCTACATCGTCGCGACCTTCGGCGCCTATCACATGGATTCGGTGGACGATTTCTACTGGCTCGCCGCCACGGTCGGCCTCGTGCAGGGCGGCGTGCAGGCGCTCTCCCGCGCGTACTTCGGTACCCTCGTGCCGGCGGGCAAGCAGGGCGAGTTCTTCGGTTTCTACAACATGATGGGCAAGTTCGCTGCCGTCCTCGGGCCCGTCCTGGTGGGCGTCACGGCGCTGGTGTCGACGAGCCCGCGCACGGCGATCCTGTCGATCGAGGCGCTGTTCATCGCGGGTGGCGCGCTGCTCGTCCTTGTCGGGCGGCTCGAGAAATCGTCGCTCGCGCGCGGCGCAGCCGGATGATCGGGGCCGGCTGCGCGCCGGCCCGCCGGCGACGCCGTGCCGCCGTTGCATCACGCGCGGGCGCGTGCGATCGTAATCGCCAGGGGCGGGACGCGCCGGCATCGCGCGTCGCGGGGGCTGGCAGCAACGTGCGGGGGCGGCGATGAACGACAACTACGACGACGTCAGGCAGTACAGGCTGGATCCGGAGCGCGAGCAGGAACTGCTCGACAGCCAGAACGAGTGCACGTTCATCTGGTCGAATCGCGAAGGCCATCCACTCGGCGTGATCATGTCCTACGTCTGGAAGGACGGGCGCATCTGGCTCACCGCGGCGCGCCACCGCCAGCGCGTGCCGGCCATCCGGCGCGATGCCCGGTCCTCGGTTGTGATTTCCTCGATCGGTACGCCGATGGGCGGTGGCAAGACCGTGACCTACAAGGGCAGGACGAAGGTCCACGACAACAATCCGGAGGTCAAGGCGTGGTTCTATCGGGCGCTCGCGCACGCCATGGCGGCGCCACCGGACGCCAGGAAGGCCGGCGACTTCAATCGCGGTCTCGTGCCCGAGCAGTTCATCCGGGCCCTCGATACACCGGAGCGCGTGATCCTGGAGTTCACGCCCGAGATGAAGATCCTGTTTGACGGCGACAAGATGGCGAAGGCGACCGCGACCGGCAGCGGCGCCCGTTGAGCGGTGCCGTGAGCCGTCGCAGGCGTGCGCTGCGCCGCACAGAGCCGGGCCGGGACGTGTCCCTCCGAGCCCCGCCAGTGGAGTAGCCGCGTGCAGGACAACAGCCGCAAACACCTCGAGGATGCGCTGCGGGTCGTGACGCTGATCGGCGCGTTCACGGACGACGCGAGCTTCGAGGACTACGTCGGCGACGACCTGCTCAAGTCCGCCGTGGAGCGCCAGTTCCAGATCATCGGGCGGATCCTGGCGACGCTGGCGCAAGAGGACCCGGCGACGGCCACGGCGCTGCCGCACCTGGACGCTTTCATCGAGCTGGGTGAGGCGCTCTCGCAGCACCACGACGACACCGACGACCAGCACCTGTGGAACATGGTCGAGAACGAGCTGCCGGGGCTGGGGCTCGTTGTGTGGCACCTGCTGGAGCCACGCTGAGCCACAGCGCGGCTCGAGCGGCGGTGACCGGTCGGGCTGCTACACGCTCCCGGCCAGCGCCTTCTTGAGTGTCGCGCGGTGCGCGTGCAGCAGCGGTTCGGTGTAGCCGTTCGGCTGCACGGTGCCCTGGAAGATCAGCGCGCGCGCGGCCTGGAAGGCGATGCTCTTCTCCGGGGCTGGTGCCATCGGCCGGTACAGCGGATCGCCCGCGTTCTGCGCATCGACCTTCGCGGCCATGCGCCGGAGTGCCGCGTCGACCTGCGCGGGTGTGCAGACGCCGTGGAGCAGCCAGTTCGCGATGTGCTGCGAGGAGATGCGCAGCGTCGCGCGGTCCTCCAT
>CAYWMY010000267.1:0-4358 GCA_964459405.1 uncultured Steroidobacteraceae bacterium
CAGATTCAGACCATTGAGCGGCGCCGGCGCGACCGGCAGCGTGATGCCCTCGAGACCACCCTGGATCACCGCGCGGCCGGCGCCGTCCTGCGCCGTGGCAATCGTGACGCGGCGCGTCGCGGCATTGCCCATGCGATACACGGCGAGCACGTTGCCGACGCGGTCGACGACCGCGAGCGTGGCGTCGACGTTGCGGGCGCGTGCCTCGGCAATGCCCTGCGCCAGGATGCGCTGGACGTCAGTGGTGGTGAGGCGCGCGGACGATGTCGCCGCGCAATCGCCCGCACAGGCCGGTCCGGACGTATCGGTACCGGCGGTGCTGCTGCCACCACTGCTGCCGCATCCGGCCAACAGCAGGAACGTCAGGGTCGCGACAACTGACGTGGTGCCCTTCATGGACGCCCGCCCCCCCGTTTTATTTGTTTAGACTCAGTATGCGCGCGGGGTGGAACGAATGGCAACTCGTGCAGCCGAGCGCGACGCGGTCGAGGGCGGGCCGGTCGCTGTGACATTCAAGACAATCGTCGAGGTCCGGCAGCAGCAGGTCCTCGCTGCTGCGCGAGTCGCGCGCCCGATGGCACGCGGCACAGGCGTCGTCGCCGCGCAGGTCGCCGTGGATCGAATGCGCGCGGTGGTTGAAACGCGTGTTGGTGAAATAGTCGTGGACCAGCCGGACCGGGCGCACGAAGTAGCGCTCGCGGATGTCGGCCGCGCGCGTGTCGTCGACGGCGTGGCAGCTGACGCAGCCGCGCCGTGTGAACTGCGTGTCGATCTCGCGGGCGGCGCGCTGCCGCGCGCAGACGATCGGCGTATCCGTACATTCCGCCGCCGCGGGCTGTCGATCGGGCCGGCGCCGGCGCACGAACTGCTCCTCGCGGGCCGCCGGATCGGTGTACCTGCGGGTGAAATAGTCCTGCATCATCAGGATCGCATCCTGCGGCCTGCCGTGCGGCAGCTGGCGCCGCGGCGCATCCTCGTCGAAGCTGAGCTCGTGGCAGCCTGAGCAGACACCGGCCATGGACACCGGCGCGAAATGCTCGCCGCCGGGCTCGGCACGGTGGCAGTCACCGCAGCCGAGCGGCTGCCCGTCGGACTGGCGCTGCACCTTCTCCACATCGAGGTGCTGCTGGTGCGAGAAGCTCAGGTTCGTGGTCTCGGTCGCGCCTGCGACGGCCGTACGCAGCGACTGCCACTCCGGCACCGTTCCGGGACCGGCCGGTCCCTTCGGCCGCAGCAGTGTCGCCTTGAACGCAGGGTGGTCGCCGGCGTGGAACCGCGCCACGGCGGCCAGTCCAACGGCGCGGAAGTCGACCTGCGGGTCGGCGTGGCAGCCGGTGCACAGCGCATCGCTCATCACCGTCAGCGATCCGCCCGACGCATCGTGCTCGCGGTGACACTGTGCACAGCGCTGCGTCGGGCCCAGCCCTCGCAGGTCCGCGTGCGCGGCCGCGATGTGGTCGCCGATGAGCTCGTGACACTCGCGGCAATCGCCGTCCTGCACGTGCCTGAACAGCTGCCGGTGACAGACACGGCAGTCATCACCCGCCGTCTGTGCGTGCGCCGGCACCAGCTCGCCCGTGGACCAGAACGAGTCACGCGGCAGCCAGCGCGGTGCGTGGCCCTCTCCGCGCTCGAGAAACACCACACCGAGCGGTACGGCGAACGCGAGGATCGGCACCAGCACGGCGAGCAGCCATGACGCACGGCGCCGCGAAAGCCAGGTCTGCTGCAGATCGGTGCGGAATGCGCGCTCGAACTCGCTGGTGGGTACGTCGGCACCGGCCTCGATCTCGACGGCGAGATCGAATCCCGCGGGCGGTGCGGCGATGGTCAGGCGATGCGTGCCGATCTCGACGACGTCGCCGTGCGTGAGCTTCGCCGACGCGACCGACCGGCCCCCGACGACGACGCGGCAACCGCGGCGGCAGACGAGCGACGTGACCGTACCGGCCTGGCGCAGCGTCGCGTGGCGCGGCGCGATGTCCGCGCCGAGCAGCTGGATGTGGCAGTCCGGCGCGGCGCCGATCGAGATCGCCTCACCGGCGATCTCCGTGTCCTGCAACTCGGGGATGCCGTCCGTGCCGCGGCGCAGGTTTCGCAGCAACGTCTGCATCGTGTCACCAGTAGATGAAGGTCGTGACGATGTGCACGACCAGCGCGACGAGCAGCGCGACGGTCAGCGGCACGTGGACGTAGAGCCACACCTTGAGCCATCCCTGCAGCCGGATGTCGCGCCGGATACGGCGCAGCACGGCCTGGCGGCGACACAGCACGTTGACCAGCGTCTGCAGCGTGGACGCCTCGGCGCGCTTCTCGGCGCGCGGGATGCCCTCGGCGACAAAGCGGATGACCGCCTGCTGGTCCTCGTTCGCGGCCAGCTCGGTGCCCGCCGGCCGCTCGGGATCGGCGCGCATGAAGCGCGAGCGGTCGCGGCCCGACAACTGTTCCAGCACGCCGCCGCCCAGCGTGGTGCGTTCGATGGCGCTGCGCACCGCGAGGTTCACAGCACCCGAGCAGCGGCGCGCGAGGTCGCGTCCCTGGCGGTCGAGCTCGTAGAGCTCGGCGAACAGTTCCGCGCGTGTGCCGCCGGCGCGATTGGCCGCGATCCGCGGCGGCGCGCCCAGATAGGCGTACACACCGAAGAATCCACTGGCGATGACCAGGCACATCAGCACGTAGGCGAGCGTGTGCACGTTGTTGCCGAACTGCGCCGCGCAGTGCAGCGTGGCGACGACCAGCAGTGCGGTGCCGAGGTAGACGTGCGCCGAGGTCCAGCCCTTCACCGATCCGAGCCGCGAGTGGTAGCTGCGGCGGCGCAGCCCCAGCATCGACAGCCAGACGATCAGGAGCGCGCCCGCGGTGCCGAGCACGTAACCCTGCCAGGTGCCGCCGTTGACCCCGACGCGCGCGCTCTGGCTCGCATACAGCAGCGCAGCCATTGCGACGAGGCCGAGCGCCCACCACAGGTACTTCGCACCGGCGTGGCGCAGCAGCCCCTCGTGAATCACCGGCGCTCCTCCACCAGATCGATGAGCTGGGCCGGGCCGATGCGGACCGCGGCGCCCGTCGGGCAGGCGCGCACGCAGGCGGGGCCGCCGTCGAGGCCGGCGCAGGCATCGCACTTGCTCGCCTTCCTGCCCGCGGCCTTGGCGGCGTCCGTCGGGTGATAGTCCGGTTCCTCGCCGGGGCCGTGGCCGGCACCCGTCAGCAGCCAGCGCCACAGCCCCGGCTTCGGTGGCGCCGCGTAGGTCATGCGGATCACGCCGTAGGGACAGTTCGTCTGGCAGTTGCCGCAGCCGATGCAGCTCGCGTCGATGTAGACCTCGCCGCTCTCGGCACGGTGGATCGCATTCGGCGGGCAGTCCTTCATGCAGTGCGGCTGCTCGCAGTGGCGGCAGGCCACCGGGATGTGCACGTCCGCGAACGACGGCCCCGCCTTGCGGTCGAGCCGCGAGACGCCGCCGTGGGTCTCGGCGCAGGCCTTCTCGCAGTTATCGCAGCCGACGCACAGCGCATCGTCGATGATCAGCACGTTGGTGGCCTCGCCGAGACCCTCGCCGACCAGGAAGTTCATCAGCGCGCCGGCCTCGGGGCGTACCTCCATGCGTGCGTTGTCGGTGATGCGCTGGCTGGCCGCGTGCTGCAGCGGCTGCAGGCGCGCGTCCGATCGCCGCGTCAGCTCCAGGAACTCCGGCCGCTTCAGCTCGACGACCTCCGTGGCGACGGTCGCGGTCGCGGTCTCGTGGCGCAACGGGTCGCCCATCAGCGCCATCTCGCCGACCAGCTGGCCGGAGGGGACCTGTGCGACGAGCAGCGTCGCACCTTCGCGGACGCGTGTCAGCCGCACGTTGCCCGAGCGGACGATGAACAGGCTGCTGCCGGTCTCGCCCTCGCGGAACAGCGCCTCGCCGGCACGGAACTGCCGCACCGTCGCACGCGCGGCGATGTCGCGCAGGTCACGGAACGTCGCGTACGGAACGAAATGCCGCTGCAGCTCGCGGACGACGAAGATCCAGTCGATGCCCCGGCGCAGCTCCTCGTTGGAGCTCATGAGCTTGAGCATGGTTCGGCGCGGCGTCTCGACCAGCACGCAGCCGGCCCCCGCGATCGCGCGCTCCAGGCGTGGCCGGCCTGAGAGCAGGCTCATCTCGCCGAAGAACTCGCCGCGCCCGAGGCGCGTGGTCAGCGCGGGAACAGCGCCACCCTCGAGGGTCACCTCGCCGTTGACAATGGTGAAGAACGACGTGCCGAACTCACCCGGCTCGTAGATGTTCTGGCCCTCGCGGATGACGCGTGTGGCACGTGCCTGCGCCGCGGCGCCGGTCCAGCCCGCCCTCTGCGGCGGGGCCGGTGGGGCG
>CAYWMY010000268.1:0-427 GCA_964459405.1 uncultured Steroidobacteraceae bacterium
GCCGGCGCCGAACCCAAGACTATTCATAGGCTTGCGCAACGCCCTGGGCGGGACGCAGGCGCGCCCCGGGGGCCCGTCAGCGACAGGCGCGCGGGTCGTGCGCCGGAGCGTGGCGGCGCCCGAGCGGGCCTGACGGCATCGCTATACTGTGCGCCCCGCGAGATGCGGCCCCCGGGGCCGCGAGCGCGGCCAGCCAACATTCCCTGCAGGGCACAGCAACCGCCATGATCCCCGCCGCCAACGCCGATCCCGCCGAGGTCGCCAAGTTCAATGCCCTGGCCCAGCGCTGGTGGGACCCGCACGGGGAATTCCGGCCGCTGCACGAGATCAATCCGCTGCGCCTGGACTACATCGAAGCACGCGCAGGCCTCAAGGGCCGGCACGTACTGGATGTGGGCTGTGGCGGAGGCCTGCTGGCCGAGGGCAT
>CAYWMY010000268.1:437-4318 GCA_964459405.1 uncultured Steroidobacteraceae bacterium
ACCGGCATCGACGCGGCTGCGGCGCCGCTCACGGTCGCGCGCCTGCACGCGCTCGAGGCCGGCATCGAACTCGCTTACCACCAATCGACCGCGGAGGAGTTCGCGGCACGCGAACCCGGAACGTTCGAGATCGTGACCTGCCTCGAGATGATCGAGCACGTACCCGATCCCGCCAGCACCGTGCGCGCGCTCGCGACCCTCGTGCGGCCGGGCGGCGACGTATTCATCTCCACGATCAACCGCAACGCGAAGTCCTTCCTGCTCGCGATCGTGGGCGCCGAGTACCTGCTGGGCCTGGTGCCCAGGGGCACGCACGAATACGCCCGCTTCGTCCGTCCTTCGGAACTCGCGGCGTGGGCCCGTGCGGCGGATCTCGATCTGCTCGAACTCACGGGGCTCGCGCACGATCCGCTGACCCGCAGCTACCGGCTCGGCCGCGACGTGGACGTCAACTATTTCGCGCATCTGCGCCGCGCCGCATGAACCCGGGCACCGCGCCGCGCCCCGTGCCGGAGCAAGTCACCTGCGTGGGCGATACGCAGCGCGGCGCCGAGGCCGCCGCGAGGCGCGCATGAGCACGGCAGCCTGGGTCGCCCTGGCGCTGCTGCCGGCCGCGTTCCTGCTGGGTCTGTGGCTGGGGCGGCGCACCAGCTCGCGGCTCGCGACGGAAGTCGCGGTGCTGCAGGAGAGGCTCAAGGTCGGCGCGGAGCTCGAGCAGGAGCGCCGCGCGACGCTCGAAGCCGCGATGCAGCAGCTCAAGCTCGCATTCCACGATCTCGCCGACCAGAGCCTCAAGGATTCCAGCGAGCACTTCCTGCGGCTCGCGCGCGCGAGCCTCGGAGAACAGCAGCAGACCGCGGCCGGTATGCTCCGGGAGCGCGAGACAGCCGTTGCCGCACTCGTCAAGCCGATCGCCTCGGCCCTCGAACAGACGCAGAACACGCTGCGCGAGATCGAGACGACGCGCAGCCGCGAGGCCGGCAGCCTGCGCCAGCACCTCGACAACATGCGCGAGCTGCACCTCACGCTGCAGCGCGAGACGCGCAGTCTCGCGAACGCGCTGCGGCGGCCCCAGGTGCGCGGCCGCTGGGGCGAGCTGACGCTGCGACGTCTCGTGGAACTCGCCGGCATGTCGGAGCACTGCGACTTCGACGAGCAGGTGCACGTCAGCACCGATGCGGGCGCGCTGCGGCCCGACATGGTCGTGCACATGTCCGACGGACGCGACCTGGTCGTCGACGTGAAGACGCCACTCGACGCGTACCTGACCGCCATGGAGGCGAACAGCGACGAGGACCGCGCACACGCTCTGCGTCGCCATGCGCAGCACGTCGCCGACCGCGTGAGTCAGCTGTCCTCGAAGGCCTACTGGTCGCAGTTCCCGACGGCGCCGCAGTTCGTCGTGCTGTTCATCCCGGGCGACCAGTTCCTGGCGGCCGCGCTCGACGAGAAGCCGGAGTTGCTCGAGAAGGCCATGGATTCCGGCGTGATCCTCGCGACGCCCACCAACTTCATCGCGGTGCTGAAGTCCATCGCCTACGGCTGGCGTCAGGTGCAGCTCACGACCCACGCCGAGCAGATCCGCAAGCTCGCCGAGGAACTGCATCGGCGCCTCGTGGTGTTCCGCACGCACATGGCCAGGGTCGGCAACGAGCTGGAAGCCAGCGTCAGAGCATTCAATCAGGCCGTCGGCTCACTGGAGCGCAACGTCCTGCCGGGGGCACGCAAGTTCACGGAGCTCGGCCTGCGTACCGAGCGCAGCATCGAGACGCTCGAGGCCATCGAGGTCACTCCGCGCGCCGTCGAGCTGCCGAAGCCGGAGGTCAAGGCACCCGCGGCCGGGGACAGCCCCTGAGCGCATCGGGTGACAACAACGGGTCCGTGGCGGTGGCCCTGGACGCCGACTACGTGGCGCGCATCTCGCCCCCTGGCTCGATCACCGCCCTCGCCCTGCTGTTCGCCGGACGACAGGCGGCCGCGCTCGGTTCGCTGCTGGCGCTTCGCGCCGAGCTGCAGGAGTCATCGCTCGGTGCTCAGGACCATGTCGTCGCGCATGCCAGGCTCGGCTGGTGGCAGGAGGAAGTCGAGCGGCTCATCTGCGGCCGACCGGTGCATCCCATCACGCGCGCGCTGCTCGCATCCGCGGGCGGGGCCCGCGTCGACTGGACGCCGCTGCGGGGTCTGATCCAGGCCGCACGCATGGAGCTTGCGCGCGTGTGCTTCGAGACCGAGCCTGAGCTGGAGGGTTATCTCCAGCAATCCGGAGGGTCCCTGCACCGGGTCTGCGCGGAACTCGCGCTCGGTCCGACCAGCGT
The DNA here is from genome assembly GCA_964459405.1 of uncultured Steroidobacteraceae bacterium. GTDB lineage: Bacteria > Pseudomonadota > Gammaproteobacteria > Steroidobacterales > Steroidobacteraceae > CAYWMY01. Next base: position 2,753 of record CAYWMY010000268.1, read on the forward strand.
CGCCGCAGCCTTCGGCGCCGACCTCGGTCACGCGCTGCGCCGGTGCGAGATTCTGGACGGGCTGCATCGCGATGCACTGCGCGGCTTCATCGCGCTGCCGCTCGCATCGCTGGACCAGGCGGGCGTACCTCTCACGGCGCTGCAGCAGCCCGGCGACTGCGTGGCACTGCGCGGCGTGTTCGATCAATTCGCGGCGCGCGCGCGCACGGAACTGGTGGATGCGCTGGCGGCGATCGACCGACCGGCGCGCCGGCGGGTCACCGGCCAGCTGGCGCTCGCCGCCGGGTACACTCGCGCACTCGCCGCCCGCCGGCGGCAGGGATGGCGGCTGCTCGGACCGCCGCCACCGCACAGACCCTTGAGCACCCTGTGGACGATCTGGCGCACGGTGCGGCGCCTGGAGTTCGAAGTGGAATGAACATTGACCCGAAGGACTACCGTCCCGCACCCGGCTCGCATGCCGGACGGATCGTGCTGGTCACCGGCGCCGGCGACGGCATCGGCAAGTCCCTGGCACTCGCGCTCGCGCGCCAGGGCGCAACGGTTGTGCTGCTCGGCCGCACGCCGCGCAAGCTCGAAGCGACCTATGACGCCATCATCGCCGCCGGCGGGCCGACACCCGCCCTCGCGCCGTTGAACCTCGAGACCGCGACCGCGAAGGAGTACGACGCGCTCGCGGCCGTGCTGGAACGCGAGTTCGGCCGTCTCGACGGCCTGGCCCACGTGGCGGGCATTCTCGGGACACGCAGCCCGATCGAGCACCACGATGTGCCGACCTGGGTCAAGGTCCTGCACGTCAACACGACGGCAGCGTTCATCCTGACGCAGATCTGCCTGCCGCTGCTGCGTCGTTCCCGGGACGCCTCCATCGTGTTCACGTCGAGTTCCGTGGGTCGCCGGGGCCGGGCCTACTGGGGCGCTTATGCGGTGTCCAAGTTCGCCGTCGAAGGACTCATGCAGGTCCTGGCGCATGAGCTCGAAGGCAGCATGATCCGCGCGAATTCCGTCAATCCGGGTGCCGTACGCACGGCCATGCGCATCCAGGCCTATCCGGCCGAAGACCAATCGACCCTGGCGGCCCCCGAGGACGTCGTCGGCCCGTTCCTGTACCTGCTGGGCCCGGAGAGTCGCGGGGTCAACGGCGAGGCCCTGTAGCACGCGCGCGCAGGTGGAGCGGGCCGGCGGGTCCAGCCGCGGCCACGCGGCCCGGTGCTCCGTTGGCGCCATTCGCGGTGAAGACGAGGCACGCACCGCGATGCGCGCGGGCCTCGATCGGCTGTTCTGCATCAAAGAGCCCCGGTGCGGCACCGGGGCTCCGTGCTTCAGCCGTGGAGCCTGCTCAGAAGTCGAAGCCGCCCGAGTCGCCCGGTGCCCTGTCCTTCGACGGATCCGGGAACATCACGCGCCGCGCCAGCACCGTGTCGAAGAATTCCCAGACCTGCACGATCTTGCCGCCCTTGACCTCGAACAGGTGCGCGTAGCGCTGGTCGTAGCGCTCGCCGTTCGTTCCATTGCCATCCGCCTCCATGAGGCACACGACGCGGTCGCCGTCCGAGCAGAACACCT
>CAYWMY010000269.1:0-4270 GCA_964459405.1 uncultured Steroidobacteraceae bacterium
AGGGCTCGCGAACCCGGTTTCCGGGAGGCCGCGCCTGTCGCTGCTCGCGACCGACGGCGCCGCACGCTTCGCGCGCGTGGGCAGCGTGTTCTCGGGTACCCCGATCACCGCCGATGATGTCGAAGTCGTGGATCTGTAGGGCGGATGCGCGCATGGCCTGTCGCGCGGCCGGTAGACGACCCGGTCGCCGGCCGCACAGCGCGACCGCGCTGCGTCCGGAAGGGGGCCTCTGAATGGATCTGAGACCGATGCATCGGTGGCTGCCGTCGCGCTTTCTCGTCATCGTTGTCGCGCTGGCCTTCGCGTCATGGGCATTCATCGAGGTGGCCGAGGAGGTCGTGGAGGGCGACAGTGCGGCGCTCGACCGGACCATCCTGCTCGCGCTGCATGCGCCCGGCGCGACCGCCATCGGGACCAGGCCGGCGTGGCTCATCGCACTGGCGCGGGACATCACGGCGCTGGGCAGCACGACGGTACTCGGGCTGCTCGTGAGCTTCGTGGCGGTATTCCTGCTGCTGGCGGGGCAGCGGTGGAACGCGCTGTTCGTGCCGCTCGCCGCGGCCGGTGGTGCGCTGGCCTCCGCCACGTTGAAGATGGCCTTCGGTCGTCCCCGCCCGGACCTCGTGCCGCATGGCGACCATGTCGTCTCGGCCAGCTTTCCAAGCGGCCACGCCATGCTGTCGGCAGTCGTGTACCTGACGATTGGCGTCCTGCTGACGCGCGTGGTGCACACCCGCGCGCAGAAGGCCTACGTGATGCTGGTGGCCATGTTCCTGACCATCGCCGTGGGCACGAGCCGCGTCTATCTCGGCGTGCACTGGCCGACGGATGTGCTGGCCGGCTGGATGGCCGGAGCCGCGTGGGCACTGGGCTGCTGGGGATGCGCCGAACTGGTTACGAGAGGGACGAAGTGAAAGGGCAGCCATTCAGCCGGCAGTTCCGCTTCGCACTGCGCGGGCTGAAGCTGACCGCCGCGCGCGAGAAGAACTTCCGTGTGCATCTGTTCGTGGCCGCGGCCCTGCTTGCGGTGATGATCCTGACCCGGCCGGCGGCGCTGTGGTGGGCGATCGTGGTGCTGGCGGTCGGAATGGTGCTGGTCGCCGAACTCGTCAACACCGCCCTCGAGACGCTCGCGGATCGCGTCCATCCGGAACAGCACCCCGAGATCGGTGCGGCGAAGGACATCGCGGCCGGGGCAGTGCTCGTTGCCGGGATCACGGCTGCGATCGTCGGTCTCGTCGGGTTCCTGCACTGGCTGAGCGGCTGAACCGCCTGTGCGGCCGGCCCGCATGTCCCGGACCGGTGCAGACGAGCCCGACGGTGCGGGCTGCTTTAGCCGCGGGGCTGGCGTGCGCCGCGATCGGTGTCGAGCGTGTACGGCAGAGGTTGCGGCACGAGCGCGGCGTCGTTTTCGAGATGCAGCGGTGAACCCGCATGATCGAGGCTCACGACTGCGAGCAGTTCCGCGTCCGAGCCATCGGCCGCGGCTCGCACCACCTCGCCGGCCTTGCCCGTCGCGGACAGCACCGCATCACCCGGGGCAGGCGGTGCCGTGCCGCGCGCCAGGTAGCGCAGCATGCGGCGCTTGATCTGGCCGCGGTGCTGGGTGCGCGTCACGATTTCCTGGCCCGTGTAGCAGCCCTTCGCGAAACTGATGCCCCCGATCAGGTCGAGGTTCAGCATCTGCGGTACCCAGTGCTCGCGCGTCGCGGCGACGACCACAGGCTCGCCGTCGCGGATTGCGGCGAGTTCGAAAGACGGCCCGTCCGCGATGCGCAGGCCGGCGGGAGCGGGCGGCACGGCAGCCTCGTGAGGCGGGGCGCCCGCGGCGATCGACAACGCACGCCGCGGCCCCGCACGCATCCACGTCGCGTCCGCCCGGTGGCGCACGGCCAGTTCGGAGGGCGCGGACGCGTCCCGTGCCAGCAGGGCATCGAGCATGGCGGGGTCGTCAGCCAGCCAGGCCCGGACGGGGGCGTGCTCGTCGGCTGTCGAGATGCGCAGCTTCGCGCGCAGCACATACCGCCGCAGCACCGCCGCCGCCGGCTCCGCGAGTTCGCCGGGCAGCACCATCCACACGCCGGGCTCGACGGCCGCCGGAGCCGTTTCGAGCAGCCAGGCGCAGGCAATCACACGGCCCTGAACGGAGCAAAGCGCAGCGCGCAACGCTGAATCCGCGGTCAGTGCACGCAGATCCTGCGTCAGCTGCCCCTGCAGGAAAGAACGCGCATCGCGACCCTGGACGCGGATGGCGGTCCATGCCGGGGCGGGGCCTGCGGGCCCGGGAGTGGCGTGGGGCAGCGATGGGGAAGGAGTGGACATGGGGTGCGGCGGGGAAACTGGGCGGCTATTTAGCGGAGCATCGCGTGACAAGTCAAAAATTCTCATTTGCTTTTGAGGGCGATCGTTGTCACTGGTTCCCGGCCCCGGCGGCACGCCGCACGCGGTTGCCGGATGTGCGCGGTGGAGGTCCGGCATGCGCAAGCCCGGACCTCGCGAGTGCGCGGGCTTGGGCTCGGCCGCTGATTTCTGGCAGACTTACGGCAATGCAAGAAAAGACCGGCCAGCCGCCAGAGCCATCCACACCGGAGCGGGAGCCCCCGGCGGGGGTCGCACCGGCGGTGCGCGAGGTAGGCGGGCCGCAGGGGCCCGAGCCGACGCGCTATGGCGACTGGGAGAAGGCCGGTCGCTGCATCGACTTCTGATTCTGGCACCCGTGCCGTGCGCCCGCTTCGGTGAGCAGGCGTGGCGGCGCCTGCCGTGCATTCGACGCGAGGAGACAAGGCCCCATGGCCACACGAGAACGACCACTCTCGCCCCACCTGCAGGTGTACCGCTTCGCGTACACGATGTCGCTGTCCATCCTGCACCGTGCGACCGGCGTCGCACTGTTCGTCGGGCTGCTGTTGCTGAGCTGCTGGCTCCTGGCCGCGGCGGATGGCGAGGAACACTATGGCCGGGTTGCGGCTTTCCTCGGTCACCCGGTGCTGAAGATCGCGCTGATCGGCTGGGTGGCGGCCTTTTGGTACCACTTGTTCGCCGGCCTGCGCCATCTGGTCTGGGACTTCGGTGTCGGCTTCGAGAAGCCGACCGCGCGTCGCAGCGGCAGACTGGTCGTGGTCGCGACCGTGATCGCGGTCGCTGTGACCCTGGGTTTTGCGGCGCATCTGTTCGGAGGTGGCGCATGAGTCTCCGCTCACCGATGTCACGAGCGCTGGGCTTCGGCTCGGCCAAGGAGGGAGCCGGTCACTGGTGGGACCAGCGCGTCAGCGCCGTGGCGCTGGTCGTGCTGGGCGTCTGGTTCCTGTTCTCGATTGTGACGCTGCCCGACCTGTCTTATGGAACGGTCGTGGCCTTCGCGGGCACGCCCTGGCGTGCGGTGCTGATCGCGCTGTTCGTCGCCGCCTCGGCCTGGCACTCGGCACTCGGCGTGCAGGTCGTCATCGAGGATTACGTGCATGCGCCCGTCGTGAAGGTGGTGCTGCTCGTCGGTGTGAAGCTGGCACACGTCGTCGCCGGGGCGGCAGGCGTGGTTGCAGCGTTGAAGCTGGGTTTTGGAGTCCAGGCATGAGCGAGTATCCGTTCGTCGACCATACCTACGATGTCGTCGTCGTGGGCGCCGGTGGCGCCGGTCTGCGCGCGACCATGGGGCTCGCGGAGGCGGGATTGTCGACCGCATGCCTGACGAAGGTGTTTCCGACCCGCAGCCACACGGTGGCGGCGCAGGGCGGCATCAGCGCCGCGCTCGGCAACATGGGCGAGGACGACTGGCGCTGGCACATGTACGACACCATCAAGGGCTCCGACTGGCTCGGCGACCAGGACGCCATCGAGTACATGTGCAAGGAGGCGCCGGACGCGGTCATCGAGCTGGAGCACTACGGCGTGCCCTTTTCCCGTACCGAGGCGGGCAAGATCTACCAGCGTCCGTTCGGCGGCATGACCACGCGCTTCGGCGAGGGCCCGCCGGCGCAGCGCACCTGCGCCGCCGCCGACCGCACCGGCCACGCCATGCTGCACACGCTCTACCAGCAGTCGCTCAAGCACCAGGCACAGTTCTTCATCGAGTATTTCGCGCTCGACCTGATCATGGAGGACGGCGCCTGCCGCGGCGTGATGGCGTGGAACCTCGAGACCGGCGAGCTGCACCGCTTCCGCGCCCACATGGTCATTCTCGCCACCGGCGGCTACGGCCGGGCGTATTTCTCCTGCACCTCGGCGCACACCTGCACCGGCGACGGCAACGCCATGGTGCTGCGCGCCGGCCTGC
>CAYWMY010000270.1:0-4259 GCA_964459405.1 uncultured Steroidobacteraceae bacterium
CTGGCGCTGCATGCGCGGCACTGGCTGTTCAACCGCCGGCCGCACGCCCACATCGGCCTGCTGGAGGTCTTCGAGACGCTGTCGGAGCCGCATGCGCTGCTCGCCACGCCGGCACAGGTCGATGGCGCCGGCAATGCGAACCTGTCGGTGATCGGCGCCCACGACCGGCCGAAGGTGGCTTTCGGGGGTACACGTGGCCTGCCGGACGGCAGGACGATCCACTTCGTGCTGCCCTCGCACCATCCGCGCCAGCTCGTCGCGCACGCGGACTTCGTGTCGACGTCGGTGGTCTCGCGCGCCGAGCCCGCACTGCTGATCACGGAACTCTGCGTGATGCGCTGGAATGCGCAGTCGGGAGCCTGGCGGCTGGAAGCGCTGGTGCCCGGTGTCGATGTCGACACGGTCACGGCGCGCACGGGATTCCGCTTCGAGACCGCGACGGCGCTGCGCACGCTCGCGGAGCCGGGTGTCGAGGAACTGGAGACGCTGGAGCGCATCGACCCGCTCGGTGTGCGGCGGCTGGACTACGTGACGGATCGTACCCGGCAGCTCGCGTTGATCGCAGAGATCCATGCGCGCGAGGTCGCCCTGGTGGGTCAGGCGGTCGTGCCTGCGCGTGGCTGAGTGGCGCGCCCGCGTCGACCGGTCATTGACAGTCCTGATTCCGCGGTGCAAAAATCCCACTTAAACCGACCGGGCGGTTTGGCGGTTTGCGCGCGGTCATCAGCGCGGTGTCCGGATCACGGCTTCCGGTGGTATGTTGAATGCAAGGTCTGCGTGCGGTCATGAGGGCCGCGCGACGGACCGGGTTTTCCGTGGTGTCGATATCTGATTGATCATTCAGAGGTGGATATAACAATGGCTGCACAAGAAGAGAAGGACGTCATCCAGTACGAACTGGCTCCGAACGGGATCTGCAGGATCTGGTTGAACCGCCCGCACAAGCGCAACTGCGTGAGCCCGCAGCTGCTGCGCGACCTGGAAGCCGCGGTCGATCGTGCGGCGGCCGACAAGAACGCGCTGTGCGTCGTGTTCCGGGGTCGTGGCAACACCTTCTGCTCTGGCGCGGATCTCGACCAGCTCGTCGGTCCGGTGCTGGGCGAGTCCACGGATTCGCTGCAGCTCGCGGTGGATTCGGCGCGTACCTTCGACAAGATCTTCAACATGCGCAAGCCGACGATTGCGGCGGTCGAAGGCTATGCGGTCGCCGGCGGCTTCGAGCTCGCGATCTCGGCCGATTTCCTGCTCTGCGCCGACGAGTGCAAGATCGGCGATTTCCACATCCGCCGCGCGCTGTTCGGTGGCTGCGGTCCCATCTACCGCCTGCCGCGCTATCTCGGCCTGCGCAAGGCCAAGGAGCTGATGCTCACGGGCAAGCTGCTGTCCGGCCAGGAAGCCGCCGCGTGGAACCTCGCGAACGCTTCGGCGCCAGCCGCGGCCTTCGACAAGCTGATCGAGGACTTCTGCGCTCCGTTCCTGGATCTGAGCCCGTTCTGCATGTGGATGACGAAGAAGGCCGTGAACCGCGGGCTCGATGGCGACACCGAGACGCTGATCGCGCTCGAGACCATGACCTGCAACGTGGTGCACCATTCGACCGATGCGAAGGAGGGCGTTTCGGCGTTCCTCGAGAAGCGCAAGCCGAAGTGGACCGGTCACTGAGCGCAGCCGGTTCCTCTCGCTCCATGGAATGGCCGCCTCCGGGCGGCCATTCTTTTTGAACGATACGGGCCCGGTGAAGCGGGCGAGTCGTTCGCGGCCTCGTGTGCGCCGGGCGCGGCTTCCGGACCCGCAGATCGCGCACGCGTACCGCGCGGGCGGGATGCTCGCGATATAGCGGTGAGCCTTGTGCGGCCGTCTGGCAGCCCGAGACCCGGTGGTCTGATCCGATCTTCTGGGCCGGACGCGCACGGGGCGATATGATCGCCCGCGCCGATACAGGAGCGGGCCGATATGACTGCAGCGACATTGCGATCGCAGCGACTCGCGGGACGTCGCGCGCTGGTCACCGGTGCCGCGAGCGGCATCGGGCTCGCCGTGGTGCGCAGGCTCGTGGCCGAGGGCGCGCAGGTCGTGATGACGGATGCCCGTCCTGACGCCCTGCGGGACGCGGCCGCGGGCATCGAAGGCGCGCCGCGCGCGCTCGGCTGCGATGTCGGCCGCGAAGACGAGGTGAGCCGCACGGTTGCGGAGACGCTGCGGCTGCTCGGCGGCCTCGACACCGTCGTCACCTGTGCAGGCATCGTACGCAGCGAGTCTACACATCAGATGCCGCTGGACGTCTGGGAGACGATGCTCCGCGTCAACCTGACCGGGACCTTCCTCGTGCTCAAGCACACGATCCCTGCGCTGCTCGCCGCGGGCGGCGGCGCGCTCGTGACCATCGGCTCGGTGGGATCGGTGGTCGCGGCGGGCCGCTGCAGCGCCTACGATGCCGCGAAGGGTGGCGTGCTGCAGCTCACGCGTGCGGTCGCAGTCGAGTACGTGAATCAGGGCATCCGCGCGAACTGCGTACTGCCCGGCCGCGTGCGCACCTCGCTGGTGGCGAGCAGCGTCGAGATGCACGGTCCCATGGATGTGACCTCTGCGAATGCGCCCGCTCACCGTCTGCGCGTGCCCATGGAGCGTTTCGCCGAACCCGAGGAGATCGCCGCGACGGTGGCCTTTCTGGCCTCGGACGATGCATCCTTCGTGACCGGCACGGCGATGGCGGTCGACGGGGGCTACACCGCGATCTGAATTCCCGGCGGGATTTCCGCCGATCAGGGAGTGCGTGCCTACATGAACGGGTCGCTGGCGCGATGAATGCCACCCGGGTGCCGCCGATCGAGCGGCGGGCGCGTCTGGCGCTCGTGCTGATCTTCCTGGTCGTCGTCTGCAACTATTTCGATCGCCACGCGCTTGGCGTGCTGCAGGTACCGATCAAGACGGACCTGGGGCTGTCGGATGCAGAACTCGGGCTGCTCACGGGCCTCGCGTTCTTCATTCCGTACGTGCTGGTGTCCGTTCCGATCGGGCGCCTCGCGGACCGTTACAGCCGCAAGTACATCCTCGCGGGCGCGCTGGTCATCTGGAGCAGCATGACCGCGCTCATCAGCGTGTCGCAGGGCTTCGCGCTGATCCTGATCCTGCGCATGGGCGTGGCCATCGGTGAGGCGGCCTGCCTGCCGGTGTCCTATTCGCTGCTGGCCGACTATTTTCCGCCTGAGCGGCGCGCGCGTGCGCTCGCGATCGTCGGCATGGCGTTTCCGCTCGGCAGCAGCATCGGCATCGCCGGCGCCGGGTTCCTGGCCGGTATCATCGGCTGGCGCGGCGCGTTCATCGTGCTGGGCGCGGTGGGGCTCGTGCTCGCGTTCGTGATGCTGATCCTGATGCGCGAACCGGTGCGCGGCGGGTCCGGGGTGGCGCCCGGATCCATGACTCCCGCGACGGCACCGCCGCCGCCCCCGTTCGCCGAGTCCATGCGCATGATCTGGAGGCAGCGCGCACTGCGGTACATGGCCTTTGGTCTGGGCTTCCAGACCTACGTGGCCTCGACGGTGCTGAGCTGGAGCACGCCGTTCTACGCGCGCGTACACGGACTGGAGCTGACGCGCGTGGCGATCGTCCTCGGAGTGATCACCGGCATCGGCGGTGCCCTCGGCAGCTACTGCGGCGGTCTGCTCAGCGACCGGTTCGCAAGCCGCAATCAGCGCTGGTACCTGTGGGTGCCGGCGCTCGCCTGCGCCCTGACCGTGCCGATGGGCTTGAGCCAGTTCCTCGTGCCGGCCGCGACGCCATCGCTCGGTTTCGCGGTCCTGACCATCGTGCTCGTGAGCAGCTTCGCGCCGCCGTTGTACGCCATCGCGCATTCCCTGGTCGCCGCCAACATGCGGGCGCTGATCTCCGCGCTGCTGGTGGTGTCCTCGTCGATCCTGGGCGGCGCATTCGGTCCCACGGTGACCGGAGCCCTCAGCGACCTGTTCCTGCACCAGGGCGCCGGCGCCGATGCGCTCCGGTACGCGATCTGCATCGCCTTCGTCTTTTCCGCCGCTGCCGCGGGTTTGTTCGCGAAGGCAGCCTCGCAGGTCGCGGCACATCCGCGGCCCACACAGGAGGTTCGTGCGTGACGCTCGATGAGCCGATGGCGAAGCAGCAGATCACGGGACTCCTGTCCACCTGTGCCCGCGACACGGATCGCCTCGATGACGATGGGGTGCGATCGGTGTGGTACGAGGGCGGCACCGTCCAGTATCTCGATCGACCGGTGCAGCCGGCGG
>CAYWMY010000271.1:0-4225 GCA_964459405.1 uncultured Steroidobacteraceae bacterium
CTGCCGTCATGATTCAGATGCCCGCACCCGATCCGACCATCCTCGCCGTGGCGCCAGAGCTCATCGCACGGCTCGAGCGTGCGATCCCCGGCGGCGTGATCGCCGACGAGACCGGGCGGCGCGTCTATGAATCGGACGCGCTGTCGGCCTACCGCCAGCTGCCGCTCGCGGTCGTGCTGCCGCGCTCGACCGCCGAGGTCGCCCTGGTGCTGAAGACCTGCCAGGAGTTCGGTGTCAAGGTGGTGCCGCGCGGCGCCGGCACCTCGCTGTCGGGCGGTGCGTTGCCGCTCGCCGACGGCATCGTGCTGGGGCTCGCCCGCCTGAACCGCATTCTCGACATCGACTACGACAACCGCACCGTCACCTGCCAGCCCGGCGTCACGAACCTCGCGATCTCCGAGGCCGTTGCGGCGCGCGGCTTTTACTATGCACCGGATCCCTCGAGCCAGATCGCCTGCACCATCGGCGGCAACGTGGCGGAGAACTCCGGTGGCGTGCATTGCCTGAAGTACGGCCTGACGACCCACAACCTGCTGGGGATCGAGCTGGTCACCGTCGATGGTGAAGTGCTGCGCCTCGGCGGCAAGCACCTCGATGCCGCAGGGCTCGACCTGCTGGGCGTCGTGACCGGATCCGAGGGCCTGCTCGGCGTGATCACGGAAGTCACCGTGCGCATGCTGCGCCTGCCGGACACCGCGCGCGCCGCATTGCTCGGGTTCGCGGACAACGAGTCGGCCGGCGCCACGGTGGCGGCGGTCATCGCCGCCGGCATCGTGCCGGGCGGCATGGAGATGATGGACCGGCGCGCGATCCACGCGGCCGAGGACTTCGCGCAGGCCGGTTATCCACGCGATGTCGAGGCGCTGCTCATCGTCGAGGTCGATGGTCCCGCGGCCGAGGTCGACGACGACCTGCAGCGCGTCGTCGCCATCGCGAGCGCGCATGGCGCGACCTGCTGCCGCACGAGCCGGGATGAGCAGGAGCGGCTGCGTTTCTGGGCCGGACGCAAGGCCGCGTTCCCGGCCGTGGGGCGCATCAGCCCCGACTACCTCTGCATGGACGGTACGATTCCGCGCCGTGCGCTGTCGCTCGTGCTGGCGAAGCTGCGCGAGATGGAGCGTGAGTTCGGCCTCAGGGTGGCGAACGTGTTCCACGCCGGCGACGGCAACCTGCACCCGCTGATCCTGTTCGACGCGAACGAGCCCGGCGAACTCGATCGTGCGGAGGCCTTCGGTGCGGCGATCCTGAAGCTCTGCGTCGAGGTGGGCGGCGTGCTGACCGGCGAGCACGGCGTCGGCGTCGAGAAGCGCGACCTGATGGGTCACCAGTTCAGCGCCGTCGACCTCGCGCACCAGCAGCGCGTGAAGTGCGCCTTCGATCCGGACGGCCTGCTGAATCCGGGCAAGATGTTCCCCGAGCTGCATCGCTGTGCCGAACTGGGCCGGCTGCATGTGCATCGCGGTGCGTTGCCGTTCCCGGACCTGCCGCGTTTCTGAGATGGGATCCCTGTCCGCTCATCGCGCGCCGCCGCTGCGCCCGGCCGACGAGGCTGAGCTGGTCGAGATCCTGGGCGCCGCGGTTGCGGCGGGCCGCCCGGTCGAGATCGCAGGCGGCGGCGCGCTCGCGGACTTCGGTCGCCCGGTCGACGCCGCGGTGCGCCTCGACCTCACGGCGCTGGACGGCGTCGTCTGCTACGAACCCGGGGAGCTCGTCCTGACCGCGCGTGCCGGCACCGCGCTCGAGGAGATCGAACGGCTCCTCGAGACGCAGGGGCAATGCCTCGCATTCGAGCCGCCGGATCTCGGGCCGCTGCTCGGCAGCCCCGCCGGCCGCCTCACGCTGGGCGGCGTCGTGGCGGCGGGCCTGTCAGGATCGCGGCGCTTCAAGGCGGGCGCCGTGCGTGATCACCTGCTGGGCGCGCGCGCGGTGTCGGGACGCGCGGAGCCATTCGTCTGTGGCGGCCGCGTGGTCAAGAACGTGACGGGTTACGACCTGCCCAAACTGCTGGTCGGCACGTTCGGAACGCTTGCGGTACTGAGTGAGCTCACATTCAAGCTCGTGCCGATGCCCGCTGCAACGGCCACGCTCGGCGTGCGCGGCCTGTCCGCCGAAGCCGCTGTGGAGCTCATGGGCCGGGCCCTGCACACAGCGGCCGCGGTGTCGGGCGCCTGCCACTTGCCGGCCGAGGTGCTGGCTCCCGGGCTGCCCGGCATCGGGGCAACCGGCGACGATCGCGCGCTGACCCTGCTGCGTCTGGAGGGTTCGCCCGTGTCGGTCGCTGCACGTCGCGACATGCTGCAGGTCCTGAGCTCCGGGCACGATCACGCCTGGCTCGACACCGCGGAGTCGCGACTCCTGTGGCGTGCCATCGGCGCGGTGGCGCCCTTCGTGGGCAGCACTCGCAGCGTGTGGCGGCTGTCGGTGCCGCCGGCGCAGGGCGGCGGCGTATTGCAGCGTCTGCTCGCCGGGCTGCCGGGCGCGCGCGGTTTCCTCGACTGGGCCGGCGGCCTCGTCTGGCTGGAACTGGCGGACGACACCGATGCGCAGGTGGCCACCGTGCGCGGCGCGGTGGCCGCGACCGGCGGTCATGCGACGCTGGTGCGCGCGGCGCCCGGGCTGCGGCGCGAGCTGCCCGTGTTCCAGCCGCCGCCCGGCATCGAGCGACGGCTGGTCGCTGCGATCAAGCGCCAGTTCGATCCGCACGGCATCCTGAACCCCGGCCGCATGTACGCGGAGCTGTGACGTCCCCCGCCATGCAGACACACTTCAGCGCCGCACAACTCGCCGATCCCGGCATCGCCGAGAGCAACCGCATCCTGCGAACCTGCGTGCACTGCGGCTTCTGCACCGCGACCTGCCCGACCTACGTGCTGACGGGCGACGAACTCGACAGTCCGCGCGGGCGCATCTACCTGATCAAGGAGATGCTCGAGCGGGGCGGCACCCCCGATGCGCGCACCGTGCATCACCTCGACCGCTGCCTGACCTGTCTCGGCTGCATGACGACCTGCCCCTCGGGCGTGCACTACCTGCATCTCGTCGACCATGCGCGCGCACACATCGAGCGCACGCACCGCAGGCCCTGGATCGAGCGCTGGCGGCGTGGCGCGCTGCTGTGGCTGATGTCCGCGCCAGCGCGGTTCCGCATCGGGCTCGCGATCGGGCGGCTCGCGTGGCCGCTGCGGACACTGCTGCCGCGGGCGCTGCGTCGGCTCGTGGATGTCGCGGCCCGGGCGGCTCCGCCGCGCCGCGCCGCGGCGCGGCCGGATGCGCGCGGCACGGCGCCGTCGGGCGCGCAGCCCGCGGCGCACACATCGCCCGCGATCCGGCGCGTGGCACTGCTGCAAGGCTGCGTGCAGCCGGCACTGCGACCCGCGATCAACGACGCCGCGACCCGGCTGCTGCAACGCTGCGGCGTCGAAGTGGTCGGCGCCGGGGACATCGGCTGCTGCGGCGCGCTCGCGCATCACCTGGGTCACGCGGACCGGTCGCTGGCACAGGCCGGCGCGGCGATCGACGGCTGGCTCGCCCTGCATTCGCAAGGCGCGCTCGATGCCATCGTCGTGACGGCGAGCGGTTGCGGCACCCTGATGAAGGACTACGGCTTCCTGTTCAGTCGCGATGGCGCGCGGGCCGAACGCGCGGCGCGCGTCGGAGCGATGACGCGCGATATCAGCGAGGTCCTCGACAGCCTGCCGCTGCCGCCCGTGGTGCGCGGCCGCGGTCTGCGCGTCGCCTACCACGCGGCCTGTTCGCTGCGACACGGCCAGCGCATCACCGAGACGCCGCAGCGCCTGCTGCGTGCGGCGGGCTTCGAAGTGCTGGAGATTCCCGAAGGCCACCTGTGCTGCGGCTCGGCCGGCACCTACAACCTGCTGCAGCCGGAACTTTCGGATGCGCTGCTGGCGCGCAAGCTCGCCAATATCGAGACATTGCGGCCCGACGCGATTGCGCTCGGCAACGTGGGCTGCCTGACGCAGCTCGAGCGCGGCGCGACGGTGCCGGTGCTGCACACGGTGGAGCTGCTGGACTGGGCGACCGGCGGGCCCGTTCCGCAAGGACTGGAGGATCAGACCATCGCCAGGGACAGCCGGAGCCATTCGTGACCCGGGACTACGACGTCATCGTCGTGGGCGGCGGCGGCGGCGGGCTCGCGGCCGCGCTGGAGGCCCACGCCCAGGGCGCGAGCTGCATCATCCTGGAGGCCGATACGAAGCTCGGCGGC
>CAYWMY010000272.1:0-4217 GCA_964459405.1 uncultured Steroidobacteraceae bacterium
AAGTCGAGCACGTAGTCCTCGAGCGTCAGGTGCGACTCGTCCATGCGGGGAGGCAGCCAGTCGACCATGAAGACGTCGTAGCCGCGCGCGAGCATGAACTCGACGAGACTCTGGCCTTTTGCCAGATCGAAGATGTAACCGCGGTTGGAGGTCGGCGTGACGATGACCACCGGGACACGGTAGACCTCATCCACGATGGGTCGATAGCGATAGAACTGCAGTGTTCCACGCCGGATCAGCGTGTCCTTGGCCATCGCACCGACGGGCTGCTTCGGTGCGGCGAGGAATTCCAGTCCCTTGATGTTCCGCAGTATCGCGCGGTCGATCTCCGTGCGTACGCGGGCAGCGATCTCGTCGGCCTGCCCTCCTGGCTCGCTCATCCCGTCTCCTTCGGCGGGCGGCGGGTTCGCGCTACCCGGATTTTCGGCGGTCCCTCCTCCTGACCGGCGGCCGGTGTGAGCCGTGCGATGGCGTCCTCGATGGCCGCAAGCCGGTCGTGGATCGCCGCGATGTCGCTCTTGCTGGCGAGATGCAGCGTCTTGAGGAACTGCTCCATCTGCTTGTCGTACTGCTGCTGGGCGACCACCTGGAACTTGGCCGCCTGGTTCAGTACGCGACTGAATTCCTCCGTCGCCGTGATCCTGGCCGATGCCTCGTTGATCTGCTTTTCCCACTCGGCCACGAACTTCTGCCAGGCCGCCGTGGGATCGAAGGGAACTTCTGCCATGTGCGCCTCTCCCCTGGTGCCCGCATTTTCTGGATGAATCATCGCCCCCGGTAGGTCGATCCGCAAGGCCCGACAGACGTGACAGACGGTCGCGGCAGGCGGCTCTGTCCTGGCGACGAGAGGCCGTCACCACGATGCCCGGCGTGCACGATTCTGGCGCCACACCAGCCGCGAGGAGAGTACCGGCGTGGCATCTGCGCCTTGCGCGGACTGCCGGGCGGCGGGCAGTCTCTCCGCATGGAAGAGATGCACTGGCCCATGCCGTCCGGCCTCGCGGCGGAGGGACGCGAAAGATTCGAGCGCTGGCGGTCGACCCAGGAACCCGGGGTGGCACTGCCCGCGCAGATCGCTGACCGGGCGCCGCTGGTGTTTGCCTGCAGCGCGTTCGTCGCCGAAACCTGTATGCGTGATACCGGACTGCTGCCGCATTGGGCGGCCTCAGGGGATCTCGAACGCGAACGCGCCGCGGGCGAGATCGACGCATGGGTCCTGCGGCACACGGCTGGAATCGAGGACGAGGCCGGCTTCATGGCCGCGCTCAGGCGGCTGCGTCGCGCCGAACTCGCGCGCATCGCCTGGCGCGACCTCTGCGGCGCACCGCTGCCGGGGATCCTGGCGGACCTGTCGGCCTGCGCCGATGCCGCCATCCGCGCGGCACTCGCCTTCGCCGCGCGGCTTCTGGAGCCACGCTACGGCCGGCCGCGCTCCGCGTCGGGCGAGGAGCAGGAACTGATCGTGCTCGGCATGGGCAAGCTGGGCGGGGGCGAACTCAACTTCTCGTCGGACATCGACCTGGTGTTCCTCTACCCGGAGGCGGGCGAGACCGACGGCCGGCGCCGCGTCGACAACGCCGAGTACTTCCTGCGGCTGGGGCAGACGCTGATCCGTCTGCTCGATGCGCCGACCGTGGACGGCTTCGTCTACCGGGTCGACATGCGGCTGCGTCCGTTCGGCGACAGTGGGCCGCTGGTCGCGAGCTTCGGAGCATTCGAGGATTACCTGCAGCAGCATGGGCGCGACTGGGAGCGCTACGCGTGGGTCAAGGCGCGCGCGATCACCGGTGAGGCGTGTTACCGGTTGCTGTACGCGGACGTCGTGCGACCGTTCGTTTACCGGCGCTACCTGGATTTCGGAGTGTTCGAATCGCTGCGCGAGATGAAGGCGCTGATCGAGCGCGAGGTCGTGCGTCGCGACCTGCAGGGTAACGTCAAGCTCGGGCCCGGCGGCATCCGTGAAGTCGAGTTCATCCTGCAGGCGTTCCAGCTGATCCGCGGCGGCAGTGATCGGCGCCTGCAGACACCTTCGCTGCTGACGGCGCTGCCGCTGCTCGCCGGCTCGCGACTGCTTCCCGAGGACACCGTTCGCGAGCTGCTCGCGGGCTATACGTTCCTGCGCCGGGTCGAGAACCGGCTGCAGCTGTACGCGGACGAGCAGACGCACTCGCTGCCCGTTGACGAGGCGGGTCGTGCACGGCTCGCGGCGGCGATGCGATTCCCCGGCTGGGCCGGGTTCGCGACCGCGCTCGAGGCCGAGCGCGCACGGATCGCCGCGTGTTTCCGGGCGCAGGTGTTCGGCCCGGTCGGCCGCGAGGCGCGGTCTGGCAGGGGCCCGGATCTCACGACACTCTGGGGTGACGAGATCGACCTGCCGCGCCTCACGGCGGCACTGGAGGAGGCCGGCCTCGGCGACGCCGCCGGCTGCGCCCAGGATCTCGTCGAACTGCGTCAGTCAGCGCTGTTCCGGCGCCTCGGCGAGTTCGGCCGGCGCCGGCTCGTGCAGGTCCTGCCCCGGCTGCTCGAGGTTCTCGCGGAGCGCAGCGATGCGCCGGCGCCGGACGGTACCCCGTCACCGGCGCCGGACGGGGTGCGCGCAGTGCTGCGCCGGCTGTTGCGCATCCTCGAGGCGATCGTGAAGCGCAGCGCGTACCTGTCGCTGCTGAACGAGCATCCTGTGGCGCTGCGACGGCTGGTGGAGCTGTGCCGCTACGGCGACTTCCTGGCGGGCCAGCTGGCGACGTTCCCGGTGCTGCTGGACGAACTCATCGACGAGCGGCTGTTCGACGCGCTGCCCGACCGGGAACAGTTCCGTCGCGAACTCGATGCGCGCTGCGACCATGCGCAGGACGATCCGGAGCGCCAGGCCGAGGCGCTGCGGCAGTTCCAGCGCGCCGCGGTCTTCCGCGTCGCAGTGCTCGACCTCACGGGCCGGTTGCCGCTGATGCACGTGAGCGACCGGCTCACGGAGATCGCGGAACTGATCCTCGCGCGGGCGATGCAGTTCGCCTGGCAGCACACCGCGGCCGTGTACGGCGTGCCGCAGTGCGGCCCGGAGGAGTCCTCGCTGCGCACGGCGGCGATCGCCGCCATCGGTTACGGCAAGCTCGGCGGCATCGAACTCGGCTATGGTTCCGATCTCGACCTGGTCTTCATCCACGACTCGAAGGGCGCCGTGCAGCACACGGCCGGCCCGAAGGTCGTCGACAACGGCGTGTTCTTCCTGCGCTGGGGACAGCGCGTGGTGCACCTGCTCACGGTGCACACGGCGGCGGGCCGGCTCTACGAGGTCGACATGCGCCTGCGCCCGAGCGGCAAGGGCGGCCTCGCCGTGACCGGCATCGGCGCTTTCGAAGACTACCAGCAGCGCGAGGCGTGGACCTGGGAGCATCAGGCGCTGCTGCATTCGCGGGCCCTCGCGGGTGACGAAGCGCTGTGTGCCGAGTTCGCGCGTGTGCGGCGTGAGGTGCTCACCGGTCATGTGCGGCGCGAAGGTCTGCGCGACGAGGTCCGGCAGATGCGCGAGCGCATGCGTCACGAGCTGGCGCGCTCGCACGAGGACGAATTCGACATGAAGCAGGACCCCGGCGGCATCGCCGACATCGAGTTCCTGACCCAGTACTGGACCCTCGCGCACGCGGCCCGGTATCCGGCGCTGCTCGAGTTCTCCGACACCATCCGGCAGCTCGAGTCGCTGGGCTCGGCGGCGATCATCGATCACCGCGTCGTCGACCGTCTGCGCGACACCTACCGGCGCTACCGGCAGGAGATTCACCATCGGTCGCTGGAGGACCGCCGCCCGGTCGTGCCCGCATCACCCTGGCATGCGTGCCGGGACTTCGTCATCTCCATCTGGGACCGCGTCATGGTCGCGGGCGAGGATCTGCGGCAGCTATAATCCGCCGCACACACGAGCCGTGGAACCGTCCCAGTGAATGCTCCCGAGAATCATGCTGCACACGCCGATCCTGCATCGTTCCAGCCGCGTGCGGTGACCGTGACGGACCTGCCGCTCGGTTGCCCCATGCCGGACGCCGAGCTCTGGAACGCGCATCCGCGCGTGTATCTGCCCATCGAAAAGACCGGGCGGGCGAAATGCCCGTACTGCAGCGCGGAGTACGTGCTGCAGCGCTGACACGTGGAAATGGGGACTTCACGATTTCAGCCGCGACGACTGCCGGGCGCGTCCGGAAATCGTGGAGTCCCCGTTCCCGCCT
>CAYWMY010000273.1:0-4217 GCA_964459405.1 uncultured Steroidobacteraceae bacterium
CATGACCGACGAGGTCACGGAGATGCCGCGCTGCTGCTCGAGGCGCATCCAGTCGGAGGTCGCGTGCCGCGCCGCCTTGCGGCCCTTGACGGTGCCGGCCATCTGGATGGCGCCGCCGAACAGCAGCAGCTTCTCGGTCAGCGTGGTCTTGCCGGCGTCGGGATGCGAGATGATCGCGAACGTGCGGCGGCGGGAAACTTCATCTTCGAGTGTCGTCATCGTATTCAGCGACTGAGCCTGTCCATGGATGAAGTGGGACGCCACGCCATGCCGCCTCTGCACGCAGGACGGGTGCATTCACGATTTCCGGCGGCGTTGATTCCCGCGCGGGCTGCAACGGAGGGCTCCGCTCGTCTCGCGGGAAGATTTACGCTCGACTCGCGGACCCTCCTGCGCGCCCGCACCTGCCGACGATCGCGACGGAAATCGTGAATGCCGACCGTTGGCAGCACCGTGGATCGGAGACCCGACCGCGCCGCCAGCGCGAGGCGAGAGCCCCTGTCCGAGACCGTCGCGCGCCAGGGACGGCGCGCGCCGAGCTCACAGGGATGTGCTCTTCGCGTGTCGAGGACAGGGGCTCTCGACGAAGTGCTGGGCGGCGCGAGCGATGCGTATTGTAGCGGCATCCGGCACAGGCGCTCGAACTGCTTGTGGCGACCCCGGGGTGCTACTCGTCCTCGGCCGGCAGCGCCGTCAGATCGAGGCGGTAGACGTAGGCGTCCTCACGGCCGCCGATCGCCTGGTAATAGCCCCGGCGCAGACCGATGCGTACGAAGCCCATGGACTCGTAGAGCGCGATGGCCTTCAGATTCGAGGGCCGTACTTCGAGAAACGCCACCTCGTTGCCGCCGCGGCGCGCTTCGTCCACGAGCTGGCGCAGCAGCGCCCGCCCGATGCCGCGCCCGCGCCAGGGCCGCGCGACGCAGATATTCAGGATGTGCGCCTCGCAGGCCCCCGACGACAGGATGCCGTAGCCCGACACACCCGCCGCGGTCTCGACCACGACGCAGTGGTAGCCGACCTTCAGGCAGTCGCGGAAAATCGGCTCGCTCCACGGGAACTGGTACGCGGAGTGCTCCATGACCATGACCGCCGGCACGTCGGCCGCCATCATGGGGCGGAACCGGTATTCAGGTCGTTCCAGGGCTTCCCGCGCAGTGGCCATGACGCATGCACTCCAGCGCGAACTTCAGGTCTTCCCAAGCCTTGCGCTTGTCACCCGGCGTGCGCAGCAGATAGGCCGGATGATAGGTCACCACCACGGGCACTGCACGCGGTCCGAGGGGATGGACGCGCCCCCGCAGCCGGCCGAGCGGTGCATCCGTACCAAGCAGGTTGTGAGCCGCGACGCGCCCGACGCACAGGATCAGGCGCGGCGCGACCAGATCCATCTGGCGGTACAGGTACGGCAGGCAGCGCCCCGCCTCCTCAGGTCTCGGATCCCGGTTGCCGGGCGGACGACACTTGAGCACGTTCGCGATGTACACCTGGCTGCGATCGAAGCCGGCCGCGCGCAGCATCGCATTGAGCAGTTGCCCCGCACGGCCGACGAAGGGCTCCCCCTGCCGGTCCTCCTCGGCGCCCGGTGCCTCGCCGACCACCATGAGCCGTGCCGTGCGGTCACCCACGCCGAACACAGTCTGCGTGCGGCTCTCGCACAGGCTGCAGGCGCGGCATTCGCGCACCGCGCTCTCGAGCTCGCTCCAGCCGAACGCCGCGATGCGTTCGCGGCGCTCGGCGTGATCCCTGGCCTCCGGTGCGGCGGCGTCGCCGGGACTGCCACCGGAATCACCGGCGCGAACGGCGCGACCGCCGGACCCGGCGGGTCCGCTGGCGTCCAGGCGGGCGACAGGTGGTGACTCGCCTGCGGAACCCGGTCGCGACCCAGGGTCGGCGCCGGCCACGGCTCCCGCCGCGCCGGAACCGTATGACTCGCTGTCGATCGTTCCACCGGCGGTCGCGGGCGCCACGCCGCGCCGCACGTACACGGGGACACCGAGTGCCTCCAGATACGGCAGTCTCCGATCCATGCGGCCGATCAGTCCGAATGCGGATCGTGTGCCGCGTGGCCGCGGCGGCGGAACAGCCTGCGCAGCGCCCACAGCACCGGCGCGTGCAGCGCATAGCCCGCGAACATCAGGAACAGCGTTTCCGGCGGGTTCATCGCGATCAGCGCCAGAGCGGCGGGGACGAGAATGAAGGGCGCAAAGCGGATGCGCTCGTCGGTCGCGAGATTCTTGAAGCTCGCGTAGGGGAAGCTGCTGACCATCAGCGCCCCCGCCGTCGCGGTGACCGTGAAGGCCAGGATCAGGCCCGTCAGGCCGGCAATCTCGTACTTGTAGGTGAGCCACACGAATGCTGCTGCGATGGCGGCCGCCGAGGGGCTCGGCAGACCCTCGAAATAGCGCTTGTCCTGGGTCGCCGCCCGCGCATTGAAGCGCGCGAGCCGCATGGCGGCGGCCGCGGCATAGAAGAAGGCCGCGACCCAGCCGAAGCGGCCCCAGGCCCTGCCGTACTCGGCGATGCGCTCGACACCCCACTGGTAGGTGACGATCGCCGGCGCGAGACCGAACGCGACCATGTCCGCCAGGCTGTCGAATTCCTTGCCGAAGGCCGTCTCGGTCCGCGTGAGCCGCGCCACGCGACCGTCGAGACCGTCGAACACCATGGCCACGAACACGCCGGCAGCCGCGCGCTCGAAATTACCGTCGATCGCGGCGACGATCGCATAGAAGCCCGCGAACAGGCAGCAGGTCGTCAGCAGGTTCGGCAGCAGGTAGATGCCGCGTCTGGGGGGGCGCGACGGGGCGGCGTTGTTCATGCGCGCGTATCGACTCCTCGCGGCCGCAGCGACTGGCGGCCCGCATCATAGGCTGGGGACCCGGCGCCCACAATGCAGGGCCACGCAGCTAAGATACGCGCCGCTTGCGCCCCTGGGCGCGCTCACGGTGTCCCGATGCGCCTGTCCCGCTATCCGATCCAGAACATGAAGGAGATCCCGGCCGAGGCCGAGGTCGTGAGCCACCAGCTGATGCTGCGCGCGGGACTGATCCGGCGCCTCGCGGGCGGGCTGTACACCTGGCTGCCGATGGGGCTCAGGGTTCTGCGCAAGGTCGAGAACATCATCCGCGAGGAGATGGACCGTGCCGGCGCGCTCGAGGTGTCGATGCCCGTCGCCCAGCCCGCGGAACTGTGGGTCGAGTCGGGCCGCTGGGACCAGTTCGGGCCCGAGTTGCTGCGCTTCAAGGACCGCCACGACCGCGACCTCGTGCTCGGCCCCACGCACGAAGAGGTGGTCACGGACCTCGCGCGCCGCGAGCTCAAGAGCTACCGGCAGCTGCCCGTCAATTTCTACCAGATCCAGACCAAGTTCCGCGACGAGATCCGTCCGCGCTTCGGCGTGATGCGTGCGCGCGAGTTCCTGATGAAGGACGCCTACAGCTTCCACCTCGATCCCGCCTCGCTGGAGGAGGGCTACCAGAAGATGCACGTGGCCTACACCGCGATCTTCGGGCGCCTGGGACTGAACTTCCGGGCCGTGCAGGCCGACACCGGTGCGATCGGCGGCAGCGCCTCGCAGGAATTCCACGTGCTGGCCGACTCCGGCGAAGACGCGATCGCGTTCTCGGACGCCGATGACTATGCGGCGAACCTCGAGATGGCCGTGGCGCTGCCACCTGCGGAACCGCGGGGTGCCGCGACGCAGCCGATGCGCGAGGTGCCGACACCGAACGCGCGCACCATCGCCGAGGTCTCGGCGCTGCTCGGCTTGCCGGCGTCGAAGCTCATCAAGACCCTGATCGTCGAGGGCTCTGACGGCGGCGCCGTCGCACTGCTCGTACGCGGGGATCATGAGCTGAATGCGGTGAAGGCGCAGAAGCTGCCGGGCGTCGCGAGCCCGCTCAGGATGGCCGGTGCGGCGAGCATCGTGGAACTCACGGGCGCCGAGGCGGGCTTCATCGGCCCGGTCGGACTGAAGTGCAAGGTCTATGCGGACCACGCCGCGCTGGCCGTGGCCGACTTCGTCTGCGGCGCCAATATCCACGACGCGCACCTGGTCGGCGTGAACTTCGGGCGCGACCTGCCCGAGCCCGAGGCGGTCGACATCCGCAATGTCGTCGCCGGAGATCCGAGCCCCTCGGGCAGGGGCGTGCTGCGTATCGCGCGCGGCATCGAGGTCGGGCACATCTTCCAGCTCGGCCGCAAGTACAGCGAGG